>JBQELM010000028.1:0-11922 GCA_052103915.1 Mycetocola sp.
GGCGGCTGACGGCTGGCGCGTCTGCGGGTGGCTGGTGCCAGCGTCACGCAGTGTGATCTGCGTGATGTCATGGGTATTCCGGTTTTACCCCTGACAACCAAAAATCGTTATCCGTCACCCGCACCGTTCATCACATGTGACGACCAGGCATCTGGCCGCACAGCGCGGCTGTGCCCTGTCACCCCCCGGCCTCACCGCCCGGCTTCGCGAGACCGGCTTCACCGCCCGGCTTCGCCGGACCGCAACGACCCGCCTAGCCGATCAGGCTCGGCTGCAGATCGCGCAGCGTCCGGAACCGGGTCATGCGCCCCACACCGATGGCCGATGCGACCAGCGCACCGAGCAGGACACAAGCTAGGACGATGGCGTCGGTTCCGGCCTTGGCCAGGTCGCCGCCGTACATGAGCTGTCGCATTCCATCAACGGCGTAGGACATCGGCAAATAGTTGTGCAGCCAGGCCAGCGGTGCAGGCAGGGTTTGCCAGGGGAAGGTTCCGCCGGCCGTGACGAGCTGGACGACCATCAGGATGAGGCCAAGGAACTGCCCAACACTGCCCAGCCACACGTTGAGCGCCATGATGATGGCGGCAAAGGTCATCGAGGCCAGCGCCATCATGCCGTACGTCGGCAGCGGGTTGCTCACGCTGAACCCGAGCGTTCCCGCGACGATGCCAAACAGCGCAAGCATCTGAACGGACCCCAGCAGTGCGGGCGTCAGCCACCCGGCGAGGGTGATCTTGATGGGCCGGTTGATGGCCGTGATGGCCCTGGACGAGAACGGCTTCAGGATCAGGAACAGGGCGTAGATGCCGATCCAGGCGGCCAGGCTCACAAAGAACGGGGCAAGACCGGCACCGTAGGTACCTGCTGAGGTCACCGCTGTGTTGGTCAGGCCGACAGGGTTCGCGATTGTTGAGGCCTGTGTGGTGCGCAGTTCGGCGCTGGAGTTGGGCAGCTGGTCAACACCCTTCTGCAGGCCGTCGCCGAGGGTGACAAGCCCCTCGTGCAGCTCACCGAGTCCCTCGTCCAAGCTACCGAGGCCATCACCGAGCGTACTGATGCCGTCCGTCAGGGTACCGAGCCCCGTGTGCAGGGTGGCGGCACCGGTCGCGGCGGTGTCGGCACCGGAGGCCAGCGTGTTTGCGCCGTCGTGCAGCGTCCCGATTCCGGACACCAGGGCTGGCGTGGAGTCGGCAAGCTGCCTGGCCCCGTCGGCGACGGCCTGTGAACCGGTGGCCAGGGTGTCCAGCTGCGTGGTGGTGGACTGCACCGTGGAGTTGGCGTCGTCAACCAGCCCGCCCACCCGGTCAACCCGCTCCATGATGGCGGCGATCTCGTCGGCACTGAGGTCGGTGCCCGCGAGCGCGCTGGCGACCTCCTCGCGGGCGCCGGAAAGTCGTGAATGAATAGCGGTGGAGTCGGCGGCGAGGGTGTCAGCGACGGACGCAATCTGCGCGTTGCCCTTGGCCACCTGCGCTGCGCCGTCGGCAAGCTGAGCGGTCTTCGCCGGAAGCTGGGCCGTTTGCGACTGGAGGGTTCCGATACCGTCCGCCAGGGTGTGTGCGCCGGTGGCCAATTTTTTGTTGCCCTCGGCGAGGTCGCCCGCTCCGCTCTGCGCGGTTGATGCACCGTCCTCCAGTTTCACGGCGCCATCGTGGGCGTCACTCGCCCCCTGCATGGCGCTCCTCGCGCCGTCGATGAGCTTCTCTGTGCCGTCGTGCGCGTCAATCATCTTGGTGCGGATCTCGGCGATGCCGTCCAGCATGGTCTGCGCCGACTGCTTGTTCACGGTCCGCACGATCTGCGTCTGAATCGTCTTGGTCGCCTGCTCACCGATGGTTCCGGCCAGGTAACTGTTGGCGTCGTTGGTGGTGAGCAGCACCTCGGCCTGGTGCGGGTCGTCGCCGCTGGAAGAGGCGAGCGCCTCGGAGAAATCAGCCGGGAGGGTGACGGAGAAGTCAAACGTTCCGTCGGCCACGCCCCTGGCCGCTCCGGCGGCGTCGGTTGTGGTCCAGCCGAAGGTGCCGTCCTCGATCAGCTCATCGGCGACATCATGGCCGTAATTGACCTGCTCGCCGTCCATTGTTGCGCCGGTGTCGTCCACAACAAGTGCAACGGGAACCTGGTCAAGCTTGGAGTACGGGTCCTGGTTGGCCCACAGGTAGAGACCGCCGTAGAGCAGCGGGACGATCATCAGCGCGATGAAGGCGAGCCGGGACATCGGGGTGGCCCAGAGGCGGGCGAACTCGGCTCGGACGAGGGAGAAGATTTTCATGCGCGGCTTTCTCAGCTGGGGCTGGTGGTTGGTGGGTGCGGGAGGGCTGCGCTGTCCTCATCGTCTGGGTGGGTACGTGCTGGGGCCTCATCCGTGACCGCCGCGGTCCCCGTCGAGTCGTCGGTGAAATCGTCGAGGGTGCCATCGAGGTCGAGGTCGAGGTCGAGGTCGAGGCTGTCGTCGGTGTCGGTGTCGGTGTCGGTGTCGGTGTCGGTGTCGGTAACGAGCGTGGTGCTCGTGCTGGTGTCGGACGTCAACACGACGTCGGTGTCGGACGTCAACACGGTGTCGGATGCACGCACGGCACCGGGGTCGAGCACGTCGTCGGGTTGAAGCAGGTCGTCGGCGGACACGGGGCTGGATGTCGTCTCCGTGGCCTCGGCGGAGTCCTGGTCATCCACAACCATTCCTGACCCACTGAGCGCGTCAGGGAGCGGCGCAACCTCGTCGGTCTCGCCGCGGTGTGCGGGGTGTGGTCCGGCATCGAGGGCGCTTCGTGCAGCGGCCCCGGCGATCACCAGAACGGCAAAACCCCTGGCGGCCAGGTCAAGCGCGATCCGCCACCAGCCGTCGGGCTCCCCACCGTGCCGGTCAGGCGAGACGATGATCATTCCCGTCACTCCCGGGCGCCGGGCAGCCAGCTCGGTCAGCAGTCTGATGCGCGTGACCGGGCGAAGGTCGGCCAGGGCTGTTCCTGACTCGGCCCGCATCTCCAGCTCGTCAAGCAGGCGGTTCACGGCCAGTGGGTGGCTGGGCTGGCCGGCAAACATCAGTTCCTCTGCCGTGACCTCGGCAACCGTCACGTCACCGTGTGGTTCGCTGACGATGGGGGCATCAACGAGTGCGATGGCTTTCCGAATGGCCGCACGATCCGGTACCCCGTTCAGGAGCACCTTCCCACTGTCCGGCCGCATACGACCGGAGAGGATCAGGCCAAGAACGGTCGGCCGCTGGGCTGTTTCTGCCAGAACCATGCGGGCGCTGCCCGAGGCCATGCTCACACTGAAGAGCGGCAGAGCGTGAGCGTTTTTGCCCTTGCTGATTCCGATCGCGTCGATCTTCACTTGACTGCCCCCTGCATTGTTTCTGATGGAGCATCCGTTGGGGGTGCTGTCGTCGGGGTGTCGGCCTGCGCAGCAAACCGGTCAAGGGCTGCCGTGGCGTCCGCCCTGCTCAGGCCTGCGGCACCCAGCCCGCTGAGGATGATGAGGTCACGGCTCTCCTCCGTGCTGATGAGGTCGGCGGCGCTGGCGTTAAAGACCCCAACGGCCGCACCCTCGACCAGGACGGCCACGGTCGCGGCGGGGATACCGTCGGGGAGTTGGCCTCGACGGATTCCGACGCTGATGGTTTCGCGCAGCTGTGTGCGCAGCGGTTCAAGCGCCGCAGCAACGTCCGCCCGGTACGGGGCCTGGAGCGCGAGTGCCGCGTTGGCCCTGATGTGCGCGATCTGGTCCCACAGCCGGGAGGCCAGGATGGCGAGGGCCAGGGGTGCGTCGCTGTTGTCGACCGTGCCGACGTGCTCACCAATTCGTCTGGCTCCGCGCCCGATGACAACCCGCATCAGCTCTTCTCTGCCGCTGAAGTGGCTGTAGACGCTGCGCCTGCTGAGGCCCGCGGCGCGGGCGATGTCGTCGAGGCTGGCGGTCGGGTTGTCTCGGAGGCAGTCAATCGCGGTGCTGATCAGGTGCTCGCGGTTGTGAGCGGCGTCACGGCGCGGGGCGCGGACACGGGGTGCGGTGGCGGACATGCTCTCCATCATAAAACTTGCACACTGATGTGCAAGTTAGTTTGATCATGTTCAGCAAACACCCACTCTGATTACGCGTATGACGAACCGTCTCGTGTTCGCTTTACCGATGACCATCCCGGTGCCAGGCTCGACGTGCGCCCACACGCCGGACGCGATCGCAGTGAAAGGAAACACGCTCCATGACCTCGCTCAGCTTTGGCCCCCTTGTTCTGGGTGGCAACACCTTCGGTTGGACCTCGGACCGCGACGCCAGCTTCGCCGTCCTCGACGCCTTTGTCGCCGCGGGTGGCCGCTCCATCGACACCGCCGATGTGTACTCCGCCTGGGTTCCGGGCAACAGCGGAGGCGAATCAGAAACCATCATCGGCGAGTGGCTGACCGCGCGTGGCCGCCGCGACGACGTTGTCATCGCCACCAAGGTGTTCCAGCACCCGGAGCGCCCCGGCCTCTCCGCCGCCAACATTCGCGCCGCCGTTGATGACTCGCTCCGCCGCCTGCAGACCGACTACATCGACCTCTACTACGCCCACCGCGACGACGCGGACGTTCCGCAGGAGGAGTACGTCGCCGCCTTTGACGAGCTGGTCAAGGCCGGAAAGGTGCGCGAGCTGGGCGCTTCAACCTTTGAGGCCGGACGCCTGCGCACCGCCGTCGACATCGCCCGCCGCGAGGGTCTGACCCCGTTCACCGTTTCGCAGGACCACTACAACCTGGTGGAGCGTGGCATCGAGCAGTCGCTTGTTCCCACCCTGCAGGAGCTTGGCCTGGTTGAGCTGCCCTACTGGTCGCTGGCCAGCGGGTTCCTCACCGGCAAGTACCGCCCCGGTGTTGCCGTCGACTCGCAGCGTGCTGAGGGTGCGGGTGCCTACCTCAATGACCCGCGCAACGTTGAGCTGCTGAGCGTGCTTGACGGTGTGGCCGCAGAGCTCGGAACCAGCGTCACCGCCGTGTCCCTGGCCTGGCTGGCCGCGCAGCCGACCGTTGCCGCTCCCATCGCGAGCGCTCGCACCGTTGACCAGCTCCAGGACCTGCTTGAGCTGTCGACCATTCAGCTGGGCGACGAGCAGCTGGCGGCCATTAACACAGCCTCTCTTCGCTAGTCATCCCGTCACGGAGCCTGGATGATCGGGGCGAACCCGGTTGTTCAGGCTCCGGCGCGGTAGCATGGGTGTCGTGAGCGGAAACAACCTTCTCGGAACCCCAGAGACACGTCTGCCCGCCGAACCCGAGGTGCAGGCGGCGATCGCCGACGCCGACGGCGTCACAGACCTGACCGCGGTTGTGACCGCGCACCCGGCATCCGCACTGGCCTGGGCCACACTGGCTCGGGCCTCTTTTGTGCCGGATGAGCCCCTCGTGGCCTACGCCTTTGCCAGGGTTGGCTACCACCGCGGACTGGACACCCTGCGCCGCAACGGCTGGAAGGGTGCCGGGCCGATCCCCTGGTCGCACGAGCCCAACCGCGGTGTTCTCCGCGCTCTGTACGAACTGCGCCGTGCCGCTGAGGCCATCGGCGAGACAGCAGAGGTTGAGCGCCTGACCGAGTTCCTCCGCGGGGCTGACGAGACCGTCATCGCCCAGATCGAGACCGAGGACCTCCCGCGCGACCCTGCGCCGCCCACCGAGGCGTTTTTCATTCGCGGCCGCGACTAAGCCGCGCCAGCGTCACCAGTTTTCCACCCACCCGCAGCAACCGAAGGGGCATTGAAACATGCCAGGAATTGTGATCGTCGGCGCCCAGTGGGGCGACGAGGGCAAGGGCAAAGCGACCGACCTCCTCGGGAGCCGCATCGACTACGTCGTCAAGTTCAACGGCGGCAACAACGCCGGCCACACGGTGGTGGTCGGCAACGAGAAGTACGCCCTTCACCTGCTGCCGTCCGGCATCCTGACCGAGGGCGTCATCCCCGTCATCGGCAACGGTGTTGTTGTTGACGTTGAGGTGCTGTTCCAGGAGCTGGACGCGCTCGCCGCCCGCGGTGTTGACGTGTCCAAGCTGCGGGTCAGTGCAAACGCGCACGTCATCACGCACTACCACCGCACGCTGGACAAGGTGACGGAGCGCTTCCTCGGCAAGCGTCAGATCGGAACAACCGGTCGCGGCATTGGCCCGGCGTACGCGGACAAGATCAACCGCGTTGGCATCCGCATCCAGGACCTGTTTGACGAGAACATTCTTCGCCAGAAGGTTGAGGGTGCCCTCGACCAGAAGAACCACCTGCTGGTCAAGTTCTACAACCGTCGCGCCATCGGTGCCGAGGAGATCGTTGAGGAGCTGCTGGGGTACGCCGAGCGTCTGCGTCCGATGGTCGCCGACACGGCCCTTGAACTGCACCAGGCGCTGGCCGACGGCCAGAACGTCCTCTTTGAGGGTGGCCAGGCCGCCATGCTCGACGTTGACCACGGAACCTACCCGTTTGTCACCTCCTCAAACGCGACCTCCGGTGGTGCCGCAACCGGCTCCGGTGTGGCCCCCAACCAGATCGACCGTGTGATCGGAATCGTGAAGGCCTACACCACCCGTGTGGGTGCCGGCCCGTTCCCGACCGAGCTGTTTGACGCTTCGGGCGACTACCTGCGCGCCAAGGGCTTCGAGTTTGGCACCACAACCGGTCGCCCGCGCCGGGTGGGCTGGTACGACGCCCCGATCGCTCGGTACGCCGCCCGCATCAACGGTGTCACCGACTTTGTTCTCACCAAGCTCGACATCCTTGACGAGCTGGAGACCATTCCGGTGTGTGTGGCCTACGAGGTTGATGGTGTCCGCGTGGACGAGGTCCCCGTGTCGCAGTCCGACTTCCACCACGCCGTCCCCATCTACGAGGAGTTCCCCGGCTGGCAGGAAGACATCAGCGGTGTGCGCACCTTTGAGGACCTGCCCAAGAACGCACAGGACTACGTGCTTGCGCTGGAGAAGATCTCCGGTTCGCGGATCTCCGCCATTGGTGTGGGCCCCGGCCGCGACGCCATCGTCGTGCGTCACGACCTGATCGACTAGAACCACCCGCGGCGTGCTCGGCACGCGCGGTCGAACGGTGCGTCACGGGAAACCGTGGCGCACCGTTCGTTCACCGGCACGCAACCGTCCTGCCCTCATTCGGTCACAGTGCGCCCCTAATGTCGGGTCAACGGCCCCCACCGCTGGGCGTCGCCAGCGCGAATTGGGGAGAACGCCGATGACACTGACGGACAGCAGGACCGGGACAAGCCGCAGCACAACGCCGCAGGCAACGGTTGCGGTGCTCAGTTTTCCTGGCGCTCTGGTCGAGACGGCCGGAGCGCTTGAGAACGCCATCATGGACGTCTACTACGAGTCACCGCTGCTCACCGTGTTTGGAACGCCGGACGAGGTGAAGGCCGTCATCCGGGGCGGCACGGATCGCACCTCGATGTCGCTCATCCGAACGCTGAGCCGCTCGGAGGACCACGCCCGTCGCATTCACGCCGCTGTGGAGCAGGCCTACCGCAAGCGTGCTCTGCACGCGACCGCGCGGCCCGGGGCTGTTGCGCTGATGGAACGGGCAAAGGATGCGGCGCTGAGTGTTGTGCTCACCACAACGCTGAGCCGGCCCAACCGGGAGTGCCTGCTTGACCACCTGGGCTGGCGTGGGCTCGTTGATCTCCTGCTTGGCCCCGAGGACGGCGGCCGGACAGCGCCCGCACCCGATCTGGCCCTCACCGCCCTGCTGCGTGCGGGAGGCGCTGATGTGGCTGAGCTGCTTGTTGTTGCTGACACACCCGCCGACATTGCGGCTGGTGCGCATGCCGGGAGCGCGCGTGTGATCGGCGTCGCAACCGACACGGCGGACGCCGCTCGGCTGACCGCGGCGGGAGCGACAGCCGTGGTGCCGACACTTCGTGAGGTTCCGGGGGTCGCAGGGCTGGTGTGAACGGGCGGGAGCGACCACTACGCTCGTTGTGGCGGCACCCGGTCGTCACCGTTGTGTTGTGAAGGACCGCTCATGCCCACTCGCCCCCGTTTGTCCTGGTTGATTTTTGTCGGGATTGGTTTGGCAGCCGGTGTCCTCTCCGGGCTGTTTGGTGTGGGCGGTGGCATCCTGATTGTTCCCGCGCTTCTGGCGTTTGCCGGGTTTGACCAGCGCATCGCGGCGGGAACCTCACTGGCGGCCATCATCCCGATGTCGCTGAGCGGGGTCACCGGTTACGCGTTGAGCGGCAACGTTGATGTTTTTGCCGCTCTGCTTCTCGTGGTTGGCTCCGTTGGTGGGGCGCAGCTCGGCAGCCTGCTGCTGTCGCGACTGCCCAAACGGGTGCTCCAGGTCAGCTTCATCGTGTTTATCGGTGTGGTGATTGTGTCGCTGTTCCTTGTGATTCCGTCGCGTGACGCCAGCATCGAAATGACCCCGCTGCTGGGCATCTGCCTGGTCCTGCTTGGCCTTGTCACCGGCATCCTGTCCGGAATTCTGGGTATCGGTGGCGGCATCATCGTTGTGCCGGCGCTGATCATGCTGTTCGGATCAAGCGACCTGGTGGCCAAGGGCACCTCGCTGCTGATGATGGTTCCGACCGCGATCTCTGGCACCATCGGCAACTCGATCAGGCGCACCGTTGACCTGCCCGCCGCCCTGATCATTGGTGTGTCCGCTGCGCTGACCACTCAGTTCGGTGTGATCTGGGCTCAGGCGCTGTCGCCGCGGGCTGCGTCGATTGTGTTTGCGGTGTTCCTCGTGGGCATTGCCGTGTTCCAGATCCGCAAGTTCCGTCGCGGGTAGCGGGCGTCCTCGGCCGGGCCACCGTGCCCCCTGGGATACTGATCACATGAACTTTTGGGTCGCCTCGTGGACAGCCGAGCCGGGGGCGGCGACCCTGTTTTCTGGCACTCACAGCCAGGCGCGGGGACAGCGGGCACTGACATCCGTTGAGCCGGTCGCGGCGGCGGGTGCACTGGTGGCTGTGAGTGACCACCCCTTTGCGGCGATGGTGTATCTCGTCGGAGCTGACGGTTCGCTCACGGTGCGGCCCACGTCTCCCGACGGTTCACACGAGCACGGGGACCGCCCACAACGACTGATCACGTCTCTTGGTGACCCAACCGAGCTGTCCGCACCGTCGACCTCAGACAAGTGGTCGGCTCCCGCTGTGCGGTCCGCCCCCAGCGCACATGCCGACGCCGGTGCGAGTTCCACTCCCGGCACACAGACCTGGTCGGGCGCCGGCCTTGTCCTTTCTGATGCCAGCTCCCTCGTTGTCGCGGCCGGTCCTCGTGGGTTGCTCCGCTTCCCCCTCGATGCCAACGGGGCGTTTGCTGGACCGGACACGACCGCACCGCGTCGTGCGCCGCGCGCCGCAGACCCCTACGCCGGTCGGTTGGCCGACCGTGACTGGGCTGAGCGCAACGTCAGGTCGGAGGACCCCGAGCCCGACTTCGCTGAGCTGATGGCTGAGCTTTCCCGCGAACGCGACACCGCCGACGCTGACCGTGCACGGGACGAGAACCCCGCTGCGCTCGCCCTGGGTGACCTGATGGGTCGTGCCGGAGTCCACCTCAGCGATGACGGCACCGTGCAGTCAGGATCACCTGACGCCACGGACGACGCCGACCCGATTCCCGAGCGCCCCAGTGACGTCACGGCCGTCACTGAACTGGCGACCGGCCTGCTGGTCAGTACCGACCGGGGACGGGACGTTGTCCAGCTCTGGGGCCGGCGCGGTCAGGGGTTCATGGCACTGTCGGAGTGTGTGCTTCCGTTCGGCGTTGCCCCCGGCGCGGTCATCGCGCACCGGAGCGGATTCATTTATGTGGTGGCGGAGGCCAGTGCTGAGCTCTGCGTGCTGCACGTGCGCGGGACGGAACTCCGGCTGCACGCTGTTGTGCCCCTGCTCGCGGACGGCCTGGAGCGGGGGGATCGTGCCGCCGCTCTCACTGAATCAGCCGACGGCGCAACCCTGCATAGCGTTGTCCGCGGAAGCGGCCGCATTGCCACTCTCCGGGTGGACGGCGACGGCTCCCGCCCGCGGGCGATGGCCGATGTCCCGACACCGGGGGCTGGCCCGCTGACGGTGCTCTGGTCGGCCGGTGTGCTGTGCGTCGCCGACCCGGAGTCGGGGGTTCTCAGCTCCCACACGATCGATCGAGCGGGCCTTCCCGACCAGGCCGGTCAGGAGTGGCGGATCCCCGGCGTGTGCGCCCTCATCGCCGGGCGGTCCTGAGCGCCGCGTGGTTCTGCCGGTCACCGGTCTGTGCCATTCTGAGAAGCCGTGACCGTCTCTGCCCCAGGAGTCCCTCATGCTCAACCGCCCCAGCTCAACCTCGCTCATCGGCTCAGCCGTCCGGCTTGACCCGCTCACCGATGCCGATGCCGAGGGCCTGTATGAGGCGATCTGCGTTCCGGAGGTCTTCACCGGCGGTTACGCGGGCGGGCCGGGCGGACGTCCCGACGACCTTCCCGCCTTCCGCGAGCTGCTTCACCGTTACATTCTGCGTGGAGGTGACAACGTCGCCTTCACGGTGCGGCTCGTCGGCGGACCCTCCGACGGCACCATCGTTGGCACAACAAGCCTGGGCCGCATCGACCAGGACAACGAGCTCCTGCACCTGGGCTGGACGGCGTATGCCCCACAGGTGTGGGGGAGCGTGGTGAACGCTCAGACCAAGCGTCTGCTGCTTGAGCACGTTTTTGAGTCGGGATACGGCCGGGTCCACATCCAGGCCGACTCGCGCAACGAGCGTTCCCGCCGGGCCATTGAGCGTCTGGGGGCACAGTTTGAGGGTGTGCTTCGCCGTGAACAGCGTCGCGCTGACGGGAGCTGGCGAGACACAGCCGTTTACTCGATCCTGTCCGCCGAGTGGCCAGGACTGCGCCTCCGGCTTGACCAGCGCATCGAGGCGGCGGTTGCGCCCGTGGTGCTCAGCGCCGAGGAGGGCGCACACGCGCGCTGAGCCACGAGGCGAGTGCGGACCTCGGTAGCGGGAGTGCGGCGCGGAGGGCGCCCTCGTCCTCCGCGATGATCGGACGGAGCCCCGCGCTCATTCCCGGGGAGGACGGGCTCGGTGCGGTCGGGGGACGACCGGAGGTATGCCGCTGACGCAGGCTGGTGGCATGACCTCACCGATCCTCACCGCGCACCGTCTTGTCAAGAGCTACGGCACCGCCGCCCCCGCACTGAACGAGGTGAGCTTCCAGGTCGCAGCAGGCGAGTCTGTTGCGATCATGGGCCCATCCGGTTCAGGTAAAACCACCCTGCTGCACGCCCTCGCCGGGATCATCCCCGTTGACGTCGGGCAGGTCACCTTCCACGGTCCGACCGGCCCCGTTGAGGTGTCCTCTCTGTCCGAGTCGCGCCGCTCCACCCTGCGCCGAGACCACTTTGGTTTTGTGTTTCAGCAGGGACTGCTGATCCCCGAACTCACGGCGGTGGAGAACGTGTCGCTTCCGCTGCTTCTGGCCGGCTACCGGCGGACGGACGCGGAATCGCGGGCTGCCGAGTGGCTGAATGCCCTGGGGCTGGCGGGGATGGAGACCCGACGGATCGGGGAGCTGTCCGGTGGACAGGCTCAGCGCGTCGCCATCGCCAGAGCGCAGGTCTCCGGGGCGTCGATCGTGTTTGCCGACGAGCCGACGGGTGCCCTGGATAGCGCCACATCCGTTGAGGTCCTTGACGCGCTGCTCGGGTCCACCGTCGGCCAGGGCCGTGCCCTGGTTGTGGTGACCCACGACGAGGACGTGGCCGCTCGCTGTGGCCGCATCGTCCGTTTGCGTGATGGCCAGATTGAGCGGGACGCCGTGCAGGCCCCCGTGGCACCCGGCCCTCGATTTGCCGGAGACGGTTGGGCTGACGACCACACGGCGGTGTCACGATGAGCGCCGCGGCGCCGACCGCTGCCCGGGAGCTTGCCGCGCCGCCTGCCCGCCTTCACCGCGGCCGGGCTCGG
>JBQELM010000029.1:0-353 GCA_052103915.1 Mycetocola sp.
CGGGTCCTGCTTAAGGACCCAGAGATTCTGCTGCTTGACGAGGCGACAAGTGCGCTTGACAGCATCTCGGAGCGCATCGTTCAGCGGGCGCTCGACACGGCATCGCACGGGCGGACGACCATTGCGATTGCTCACCGGCTGTCCACGATCCAGCATGCTGACCTGATCCTGGTGATCAGTGATGGTCACCTGGTTGAGCAGGGCACCCACTCCGAGCTGCTTGAGCGCGGTGGGGTGTACACGCGGCTGTTCACCGAGCAGAACGCCTAGGAGCAGAACGCCTAGGAGCGGAACGCCGGGGGAGGACGCCTGGGGCAGACCGTCT
This sequence comes from Mycetocola sp., assembly GCA_052103915.1. Classification (GTDB taxonomy): domain Bacteria; phylum Actinomycetota; class Actinomycetes; order Actinomycetales; family Microbacteriaceae; genus Mycetocola_B. The sequence goes on from JBQELM010000029.1 coordinate 326, forward strand.
CGGGGCGGAAAGCCGGGGAACAGAACGA
>JBQELM010000029.1:363-11674 GCA_052103915.1 Mycetocola sp.
CGCTCCTCAAGCATGTACTGCATCAGATCAATCTCGGACTGCTGCGCCGTCACAACCCCCGTGGCGAAGGTGGTGACAACCGGGTTTTCGCTGCGGTCAAGGAGGGCCTCAGCCATCTCAATGGCCCCACGGTGGTGGGCAATCATCAGCGTGAGGAAGGTCCGCTCCGCCTCAACGCCACTCTGGGACTGCAACTCGTCCAGCTGCTCCTCGGTGGCCAGACCCGGCATCGGTTCTCCTGGCACGTGCGCGGCTTCTGCCTTGCCGGTGTGGTCGTGACCGGTGCCGTCCAGACCTGGCCTGGTCATCCAGGTCATGTCTGGCTCGGAGCTGTACTGCGGCAGGCCCCAGACGGACAGCCAGCCGGACATGATGCCCGACTGTGTGGCCTGCGCCGTGGCGATGTCGTAGGCCAGCGTTCGTGTGGCCGGATCATCGGTGAGGTCGCGAATAATCATCGCCATTTGCACACCCTGGTTGTGGTGGGTCTGCATGTCTCGGGAGAACCCGGCCTCTGCGCTTGTAGTTGTGGGGGTTGTGGTGCCGATGGCGGAGAGGCGTCCGGCAGAAAACGCCAGCACGGCGGCCACCAGCGCCACAATCAGAACAACGCCGATGAGCACACCACGTCCGCGCCGGCGTGGGCGGCGGACCGTCGTGCCAACGAGGTCTGCACCGTCGACGTCATCACCGTCGATGCTCCGCTCGGCATCATCGGTGGCATCGGCGATGCCGGTGTTCGTGTCAGCGGCGTCCGTGCCTCCGGCGACGGTGTCCCCGCCGCCGGAGTGACCGGGCGTGGTCGACATGCTTAGGCCTTGCCTTCACCCGTCACGCCGCCAACGCAGGCTGCGCCGGGCTCGGGAACGCTGTCGCTGCGCCAGTAGTTCTCAAAGAACTCCGGGATACGGGCGTCGTCTGCGGAGTCAACCTTCAGCTGGGCACCCCAGGCGCTGATGGTGATGGGGGTGTCCATGCCCTCGTAGGGGGAGAGGATGGCGTAGGTGGACGGCATGAGCGAACGCAGTTCGCTCAGCTCCTCGTCGGAGATGGACGGGTCATAGGTGACCCACACGGCGCCGTGCTCCAGGGAGTGGACGGCGTTCTCGTTGACCTGCGGCTCGGTGTAGATGCCACAGTTCAGCCAGACGGGGTTGTGGTCACCACCGGCGGGCGGGTTCTGCTCGTAACTCACCGGGTCCGTGGTGTGGTTGTTGGTGGCGGTGAACGTCTCAACACCGTCGATGTCTGCGTTGCCTGTCCCTGCCGTGTAGGTCGCGTACCGCGGGATGCTCGCAATGATGGCGAACGTCAGAACACCCAGAACGGCAACACCACCAACAACGGCCGCGCCAATACCCAGACGCTTGTTGCGCTTCTTGCGTGCCTGCTCCCGCTTGTACGCGGCAACCTTGGCCTCACGCTGGGCGGCGCGCTGCTGTTTGATGGTCTGCTGCGCCGCAGGATTGCCGCTGGTTGACTTGCTCGGCTTCTGGGGATTCGGGGTCACGGGTGGCCTCTCGGAGGGGATGGGGTCGATCCAGGAAACGCGGCTTGTGCACGCTTTGTTCCCGGCTGTACCAGATTACGATGCGCTGTCTGAAAGTGGGCCGTCATACTCGCGGAATCACGGGCGCAGAGCCCAGTGCTCCGGCTAGGCTCGCAGCAGGCGTGATCCGCCACACTCCACCGAAGGGCAGCAGTGAAATACGCGAACACGATCGTTGATCTGATCGGAAACACACCCCTGGTCCGGCTCAACCGCGTCACGGAGGGAATCTCCGCGACCGTCTTGGTGAAGGTTGAGTACCTGAACCCCGGCGGGTCGAGCAAGGACCGTATTGCCGAACGCATCATCAACGCGGCTGAGGAGTCCGGCGATCTCAAGCCGGGCGGGACCATCGTTGAGCCCACAAGCGGCAACACCGGCGTTGGGCTTGCCCTGATCGCCCAGCAGCGTGGGTACCGCTGCGTTTTTGTCCTGCCGGACAAGGTGGGCGAGGACAAGCGCAACGTCCTCACGGCCTACGGTGCAGAAATCGTGGTGACACCAACCTCCGTTGCACCGGACGACCCCGACTCGTACTACAGCGTCTCCGACCGGTTGGTCAGGGAGATCCCCGGTGCGTTTAAGCCGAATCAGTACTTCAACCCCAACGGGCCCCGCAGCCACTACGAGACAACGGGGCCGGAGATCTGGGCGGACACCGAGGGGAAGATCACCCACTTTGTTGCCGGAGTCGGCACGGGTGGCACCATCACGGGTACCGGCCGCCACCTTAAGGAGGCGTCGGACGGCGCCATCCACATCATCGGTGCTGACCCGGAGGGTTCGGTGTACTCCGGTGGAACGGGGCGCCCGTACCTGGTCGAGGGCGTGGGAGAGGACTTCTGGCCCGGTGCCTACGACCCGAGTGTTGTGGACGAGGTCATTGCCGTCACAGACGCCGAGTCCTTTGCCATGACCCGTCGGCTGGCGCGCGAAGAGGGCCTGCTTGTGGGCGGCTCAAGCGGCATGGCCGTTGAGGCGGCGCTGCGTGCGGCGAAGGCGCTGGGACCGGACGACGTTGTTGTTGTTCTTCTGCCCGACGGCGGTCGCGGCTACCTCGGCAAGATCTTCAACGACACCTGGCTTCGGTCCTACGGCTTTGCCGAGGTCCCCGACGAGTCAACCGTTGCCGACATCATCGAATCCAAGCAGGGGACACTCCCTCAGCTGGTTCACGTGCACCCCGGCGACACCGTGCACGACGCGATCAGCATCATGCACGAGTTCGGCGTCTCGCAGGTGCCTGTCCTGACCGCTGAACCGCCCGTTGTGATGGGCGAGGTGAGCGGATCGCTGTCAGAGAAGGCACTGCTTGACGACGTGTTCACCGGTCGGGCGACCATGACCGACGCCGTTGGCCAGTTCACCCGCGACCCGCTGCCACTGATCGGTGCCAACGAGACGGTGACTCGCGCTCGTGAGGCTCTCAGTGAGGCGGATGCGCTGCTGGTCACGCGCGGCGGGAAGCCCGTCGCGGTTCTGACCCGTCAGGATCTGCTGACGTTCCTGGCACGCTGATCATCGTGTCAACTCCCCACCTGACCACCGGATCGCGCTGGCGATGTTGGCCTGACGCCGCACCCAGACCCGGCCCGTGAGGGCGAGATAAGAACCACACAGGAGACCAATCCAGCCATGAGCAGTTCAGACAACCACCGCTTTGCTACCCGTGCCATTCACGCGGGGCAGGAGGCGGACGGTGCAACCGGCGCCATTATTCCGCCGATCTTCCAGAGCTCAACCCACGTGCAGGACGCCGTGGGCGACATGCGTCAGGGGTACGAGTACAACCGCTCCGCCAACCCCACCCGCAGTTCGCTCCAGCAGCAGCTGGCCGCACTGGAGGGTGGCGAGTTCGCCTACTCCTTTGCATCGGGACTGGCCGCAGAGGACGCCCTGCTGCGTGGTCTGCTCAGCCCCGGCGACCACATCGTCATCGGCAACGACGTCTACGGCGGAACATACCGACTGATCAACCGGGTCTTTGGCGCCTGGGGAGTGCAGCACAGTGTTGTTGACCTGACCGATGAGGCCAGCATCGAGGCGGGCATCACAGAGAACAGCCGTGTGCTGTGGGTGGAGACGCCGTCGAACCCGCTGCTGTCTGTTGTCGACATCCGTGCGCTCGCGGAGCTGGGTCACCGCCACGGGCTGGTGGTTGTGGTTGACAATACCTTCGCCACCCCTGCGCTACAGCAGCCGCTGTCGCTGGGTGCTGACGTTGTGGTCCACTCCACCACCAAGTACATCGGCGGCCACTCCGACGTGCTCGGCGGTGCGGTGATCACCTCGGACGCGGAGATTGCTGAGAAGGTTGCCTTCCAGCAGTTTGCTGTCGGTGGGGTGTCCGCCCCGATGGACGCCTGGCTGACCACCAGGGGGCTCAAGACCCTTGACGTGCGAATGCAACGCCACAGCGACAACGCCCAGCAGATTGCCGAGTTCCTCGAGGGGCATGCCGCGGTGGAGGCCGTGTTTTACCCCGGGCTCAGCGGCCACCCCGGCCACGACATCGCCGCCGTTCAGATGAGCCGTTTTGGTGGAATGGTGTCGATCACCCTCACCGGCGGTGCGGCGGCCGCTGCCGCGCTGGTTGAGGGCACCCGTGTGTTCCAGCTGGCCGAGTCGCTCGGCGGGGTTGAATCGCTCATCTCGCTTCCCGCGCGCATGACGCACGCCTCCGTTGTGGGCACCGAGCTTGAGGTGCCAGACAACCTGGTCCGACTGTCCGTCGGAATCGAGGACGTCAATGACCTGCGTGAGGACCTGGCGGCGGCACTCGACCGGCTGTAGGGAACAGACCCAGCTCAAACGCCCCGTCCGTGACCGGTGTCACGCTGACGGGGCGTTTGACGTTGGCGGTGGTGGAACCACCCGGCACGCAGAGAACTGGACGCGTGATCGACGGGCTACTGACTGTCTTCGTCTGCCTCGTCGTAGACCTGAACCGTGACGGTGGCCGTGCTCGACTCGTCAAAGCTGACGGTCAGCGTCTGGTCCTCGTCGAGGGGGAGTGTCCCCTCGAGGGCGACGTACCCGCTGTCCTCAGAGTCCGGTGTGCTCCTCTGGCCACAACTGACCGAACCGAACTCCGTGTCGCCCACAGACACAGCTCCGGCGCTCCCACCAGCGCAGGTCACGAAGACACGGAACGTCCCTGTTCCACTCGCCGGCCGGCCAAGTGTGCGCGACACGTCACCGGCCGTGATCGTCGCGGTGATGGTCTCACCGATGCCGGAGAACTGGGTCACCGTACTCGGATCCGACAGCAGCTCAAGCTGCGGAGAGACGGGGCGTTGGCTGGTCGAGGGCAGATCTGCGGCACAGCCCGCTAGCGCGGCAACAACCGCGACGGACGCCAGCGCTGAAACAAAGGATGTGCTGCGCATGACCATCAGTATGCCGTAAGCGGATAGTGTGGGAACAACGCAGGTACCGAGTGGCGTTGTACACACACACAGTGCAGGGCTGACGGGGACGATGGCCGTCCTCTCGCCCAACCGCCACCGCCTGAACCCCTCATCACCGCGCCGCTCTGCGCGGAGGAAGACCTTATTGTGACAACCCCCTCCCACCCCGGAGACGCCCTCAGCCGCGGACAGCGCGTCATCTACATTCTTGTTCTTGGCACGCTGACAGCGCTCGGCCCGTTCACCATTGACCTGTACCTTCCGGCGTTTCCGATCCTTGAGGCCGACCTTGATGTGACGGCGGCCATGGTCCAGTTGACCCTCACGGGGACAACCGTCGGCTTTGCTGTTGGGCAGCTGGTCATGGGGCCGTGGAGTGACAGGGTGGGGCGCAGGCTTCCACTGATCATTGCCACCTCGGTGCACATTGTGGCCAGCCTTGGCGCCGCATTTGCCCCCGACATTGTCACGCTTGGTGTTTTCCGTGTACTTCAGGGTGCGGGGGCGGCCGCCGGTGCTGTTGTGGCCATGGCCACGGTTCGTGACCTGTTTGGCGGGAAGCCACTGGCGCGGATGCTGTCCCGCCTGGCACTGGTCAACGGAATGGCCCCGATCGGTGCTCCGCTGATCGGTTCCGCCCTGCTTGAGGTCATGCCGTGGCGTGGACTGTTCATCGTTCTTGCCGTGTACGGCGTTGTTGTTGTGACCGCTGTGCTTCTGCTGATCGTTGAGACCCTTCCGCCGGAGCGCCGCACCGTTCCCGTCCGTGGCGCGCTCGCCGCGTCGTACCGAACAGTGCTTGGCGACCGGGTGTTTGTGGGAATGGCCATCATCGGTGGCATGAGCTTCTCCGGGATGTTCGCCTACATCTCCTCGTCACCGTTCCTGTTCCAGCAGGTGTACGGACTGAGCAGTGGCGACTACGGGGTCCTGTTTGCGGTGAACTCACTTGGCATTGTTGCCGGTGTCCAGCTGTCCTCGCTGCTGATGCGTCGTTTTGGTCCGCAGTGGATCATCTCCGTCACAACGGTTGTCCAGCTCCTGGCCGCGCTGGCCATTGTGCTGGCCGGACGGCCCGATGCGCCGCTGTTCAGCATCCTCATCCCGCTGTTTATCTTCATCATGGCGACGGGCTTCAACTTCCCCGCCGTTCAGGTTCTTGCTCTTGCTCGGCACGGGAAAGAGGCCGGAACGGCGGCCTCGATCCTGGGGGCCGTGAACTTTGGCATGGCCGGTCTGATCTCGCCGCTTGTTGGAGCGCTTGGCGTTGATACCGCGCTGCCCATGGGGGCGGTCATGGCTGGAACGGCGCTCATGTCAGCCGTGGTGCTGTGGTTTGTGGTGAAGCCGCGGAGCGTTCCGGCGTTGGAGGACTAGCGTCCTCCGGTGCGATGTGGGGAGCAGCCCCCTAATTCTTGAACCCGGGCCGGCGCTCAAACCAGAACAACATTTGCGGATTTGTCTCCTGCAGTTCGCTGAGAGTGACCGGCTTGGGCACAACCTCGACAACGGTATTGAGCCGTTCAGTCACGGTCTCAATGTCGGAGCGTCTCCAGTACTCGCCGCGCATGCGCAGCATGACGTGGCCGTCCACATCAAGGGCAAAAAGCTGGGGACGTGCGTCGACGGTCATCGTCCGGTGCATCTCAAGAACAATGGCGCGGTGCACCTGATCAAACCTGATCTCACGTGTGCGACCGAGAAACGGTTTTTCAACGATGGTTGTGGGGCCAACCAGGAGCTGAACTCTGAGATACAGCACCAGTGCAACCAGATAAACCACCACAACGGCCGCGGCAAAAGCGAGGACCCAGATCACTCCGCCTCGGCTGTGCGCCAGCCAGTACAGCACAACAACAACGGGGATCATGAGCGCGACCGTAGCCGCGGTCCCCTGCGCGAGGAGGCGGCGCAGCGGACGGATCCGAATGACGCCGGTAGGTGGGGCAGATGCCACGAAGGTCCTCTCTGGGTGGGTAGCCCGATCACAGACTACTCAGTTGCCCCTGGAGGCAAAAGGGTGATGTCAGACCGTTGGATAATCTGACACCACCCGTTGTGACCTACAAAGCGTTAGGCCGTGGCGAGTGCCGCCGTGTTCAGCGCGTTGATGACGGCGGTCAGACCGGCAACGATCTCGTCGTCGTCCGAGGGGTGGACCTCGGCAAAGCGTCCGGCCGAGTTCGCCACGGCGAGGGTGGCATCAGTGATGACCGTCGCACCGGCGATACCGAGGGCCTTGCGGGCCTCATCCTGTGCCCAGACGCCACCAAACTGGCCGTGTGCGCCGCCGATCACAGCGGTCGGCTTGCCGGAGACATCCCCAGCGCCAAAGGGGCGGGAGAGCCAGTCGATGGCGTTCTTCAGCACAGCTGGAATGGTGCCATTGTGCTCGGGGGTCACAACAAGAACCGCATCGGCACGGCCAACGGCACTGCGCAAAGCCGCGGCCGCGGCGGGGACGTTGCCGGGAATGTCGATGTCTTCGTTGTAGAACGGCACATCGGTCAGTCCCTCAACGATGTGCAGCTGGGTGCCCTCAGGGGCAAGAGCAACGGCTGCATCGGCCAGGGTACGGTTGCTCGCGCCGGAGCGCAGGCTGCCAACAAGAACGGCAATGGTTGTAGTCACTGAGTGTGATCCTTCCAAACGGGGGATTGACGAACTCACGTGACAACCGTGCCCCGTTCAGGGGTATTCCAACTGTTACGGGTGATGACTACTTTTTTGGCGTTGCAACCTTCAGCACACCGCTTTTTGCCGTTGTTGTTCTTTTTCCGTTGGCCGACTTGACGTGGGCCGTCACGGTGACGGAGTAGCTTTTCCCTTTAGCCAGGCCCGTCAATGCCTGTGACGTCTTTGTCGTGGAGACCGTGCGCGTTTTTGTTCCAGGCGCTGACACCGTCACGCTGTACCTGGTCACAACGCCGGTCACTTTTGCGGGTTTGGTCCAGCTCACGGTGGCTTTTGTCGCAGATACCTTCGAGGCCTTCAGCGCGCGCGGGGCGGAGCTTGAGACCTGGGATCTGGCACTCCACGGCGTGCTTGAACTTATTGTGGACTTTGGTGAGGTCGCCGTCTTGGTTTTGCTTGGGTTGGCAACGGTCGCCACGATCGTTGCCGTGTATTTTGTTCCCTCACGGAGCCCGGTGAAACGGTAGGAGGTCCCCGTTGTTGTCTTCGTGATCGTTCCCGACGATGAGCGCAGGGCAAGCGTGTACTTGGTGATTGATCCGGACACCGATTGTGGTTTTGCGTAGCTCACGGTGAGCGCTGTTGCTGACTTTTTGGTGATGGCGGCTGAGCGAGGAGCACTGGCCTTGGCAACGTCCGCTTTGGTCTTGAATGAGTAGCTTGTGGTCGCCTTTGCCGTGGCTTTACCGTCACGTGAGGTCACCCGAGCCGTCACCTTGGCCGTGTAGCTCGTGTTGGGTGTGAGCTTTTGAATAACAAGCGACCCGTTGGCCTGGGTATTGAGGATGCGGGTGCCGCCACGGTACAGCTCAACAATGTCTGTTCCCCTGACCCCCGTTGATGATGCCACCGTCCAGTCAAGCCGAACCTTGTTGATGGTGAGCTCGGCGGGTGAGGAGCGGAACTTGGGGGCAGCGACCTTCGCCACGTGAGCGGTACTGGCCGTTGTGGTGATCGACTTTTTGCTTGCCGTTGAGGTGACGGTTTTGTTTTCGCGTGATTGCAGCGTGGCCGCGACCTCAACGGTGTACGACTTCTTGGGTGTGAGACCCCGTGCTGTGAACGATGTTGCCGTCTTCCCCAGAGTGGTTTGGGAAACAACCGTTGAGCCGGTCAGCACTCGGACGGTGTACCCGCTGTGTGACCCGCCGCTCACGGTTGCCGGTGCCGCCCACTTTGTTGTGAGTGTGATGTCTGTTGCTGTCACCGTGTGTGACCGTGGCGCGCTAATGCTGATGGGCGGATAGTTGGCGAAGTTCTGGGTGAAATAGGGCCAACCGTTTCGGGGATTGACCGCAATACCGATCCCGATGTCCGTGTAGGACCCCAGAATGATGGTGCGGTGGCCCGGGGATGCCATCCACGCGTCGGTGACGGCGTCCGCCTGGTAGCCGTAGGCGATGTTTTCGCCCGCCCGGATCCAACCGGCGGGAATCTGGGAGCTGTGGGAGGGGTTGTGGGCAAAGTTGCCCGTGCTCAGCATCGTTTCTGACCAGTTCTGAGCAACGCTGGTGAGCTTGGGGTTCAGCGTGAGTGGGGCGAGGCCCTCTTTTTTCCGTTCGGCGTTGGTGTCAGCAAGAACCGTGTTGATCGCTGCGGTCTGGGCGGCCGCGCTCAGACCCGGTACCGCTGTGGTCGTGGCCAGTGTGTCGGTGGCGATGCGAGCCGTGCTGGTTGTTGTTTCGCCTGTTTCAACAACGGGAGCGGGGGAGGTGGCATCGGATGGTGTCTGTTCTGTGCTGACCGGTGCCTGCTCGGTGCTGGCCGGTGTCTGCTCGGTGCTGACCGGTGTCTGCTCGGTGCTGACCGGTGCCTGTTCGGTGCTGACCGGTGCCTGTTCGGTGCTGACCGGAGTGTCGGACGGAGCGCTGAGCGTTGACGCTCCTGAATCCTGAGCCGTCACAGAATCGGCCTGAGGCACAACGGGGGAACCCAGCGCGAGGAGCGCGGTCAGGGTGAGTGCTGCGACGGAAAAAACAGACATGGCACGTCCTCGCGGAGTAGATGGAGTATTGCCTAATGCGTATTCGTAATGTCAAAGCGTTCATACACGTGAAGTTGATGCGAACGTCGTAGAACGCTTTCCTGCTTCATTGGTGGATTCAATTGTGAAGATACACCCGATGATTGCATTTGAAAGCCCCAAAAAATGAGATCTTCTCCGCTTGTGTTTCCGTCTCTTCTGATCGTTGTCGGCGATTCTGGCTGCGGAGTGCAGGGTGGAAGCGGGTGATATCTCTGATCTGATCGGGGATTTTAGTGGCCAGTTTTGCGCTGGCCCTCGCTTGGGGGTGAGGGGCAGGGGTCCGTGAGATGATGCGCAGTCGGCAATAAAAATCAGTACACAAAACTTTGATCGCTCAGTAGTTTTGCGCGTGTTTAAGTGGTTGACCTGTGCGCGTGGCAACCGCGGGGGAGTAATGCTGTTGTTTATTGCGCGTCAGTGCGCGTGGTCGCGTGGGTTACGCCATGAATCATGGGCGGTGGCACCGGAGTAAGGGAAGCTATTCAGAATGCAGAAAACCCCGGTACGCGGTGCACATATGCACGGTGTTCCGGGGTTATGATCTGGCGGAGGATAGGGGATTCGAACCCCTGAGGGCTTGCACCCAACACGCTTTCCAAGCGTGCGCCATAGGCCACTAGGCGAATCCTCCATGCCGCTCGAGGCGACTCGTCTATCTTAGCCATATCCGAAGCGTCCATGTGACCACGGATGATCTGGTGGGGCGAGCGTGCCGAGCGGTAACGCGATTGTGATGACGCCACGTCTATGCTTCTGCCCGGCCTCCTGGGCTGAAACCGAGGCCTTCGGAAAGCCTGGTTAGGCCTCGGGGAGTGCCGCCAGGGCTGCGGCGATGGGCGTGTCTCCGCTGATCGCTTCAAACTGCGCCGATGCTGTTTTCGGCTCAGAAAGCGAGGCGACAACTAGCGCGGCAACATCCGCACGCGAGATGTCACCTCGTCCAGTTCGTTCAGCGATGGTGACATGGCCGGTCGGGCCGTCGTCGGTCAGACCGCCAGGACGGATGATGGTCCAATCCAGATCACTGTTGCGCAGCGAGCGATCAGCATCGGCCTTTGCCCTCAGGTAGATCTGGAACACCTCGTCGGAGTCCGGGTCAAAGTCGTCTGCACTCATCGCCGAAATCATGACAAAACGGTTGACACCCGCGAGCTGGGCAGCAGCGGCCAGGAGGATCGCGCCGTCACGGTCGACGGTGAGTTTGCGTGCTGCGCCGCTGCCCGGGCCAGCACCCGCAGCAAAAACGACGGCATCGGCGCCGGAGATCCGGGAAGCCAGATCGTCGAGCTCGATGTGCTCAAGATCAACAACACACGGTTCCGCACCGGCGGCACTGACGTCGTCACTGTGATCGGGGTTACGAATGAGGGCAATGGGGTGGTCGCCCTGGTCGCGGAGCTGGCGGGACAGGAGCAAGCCAATGTGACCGTGGCCACCGGCAATGACGATCTTCGACATGGTTCAAGGCTAACGAGCATGGAGCCGGGATGCACGGCGACTGCGTGGCGGGGCCACGCCGGTGTGTAAGACGGTGTTTTGACGGGCCGAACACTGGGGTACACTGGGTGATGGCTCCCCGCGTGGCGCCATCCAGGCCAACTCCCCCAGGACGGAAACGTAGCAAGGGTAACC
>JBQELM010000030.1:0-11548 GCA_052103915.1 Mycetocola sp.
GAGGCCCGCCAACGGGCGGCATCGCGGCCTGAGGCTGACCGGCAGCAGGCGGCATCGCGGTCTGAGGCTGACCGGCAGCCAGTGGCGCAACCTGCGGCGGCACAGGGGAAGCGACCGACTCTGACGGCGTGGTCGGCTGCTCGGCGTTGGTGTTGTGTGTGTTGTCGCTCACTGCGCTGCCGCCCATTCTTTCCAGCCCTCCGTCGACAACCCCTGATCGGGCTGGTCAACCCACATCCAGAACGGCACAACCGTGTACCCGGCCTCGGTGAGCATGCGTCCGATGTCTGCGCCCTGAGCTGACGCGTAGAGCAGGTAGTTCCCCGCCACGTTGTATGCCAGCTCAGCGGCCTCGCTGTCAGCGAACGCCGCCGTATCGGTGATGGCCTCGATATCGCCGTTCACGACAGCGTCGCGGACCTCAGCCGTGTCGGAGTCCAGATGCCCGTCGACGGCTCCGGCGATCTTGTCAGCGGCGAGCACCGCGTACCCCTCGGTGACGGCACGGATACCCACCTCCTCACCCAGGAACGAGCCGGCAATGTCGGGAACGTAGGCCTGGTGGAGGGAGTGGGCGAACTCGTGCGACATGGTCCGGAACATACCGTCGCCCAGCGCCTTGTCACTGAAGAACACCATGGAACCGCCCATACTGGCCAGCCCCGGCTGCTCCGCCACATCCGGGGAGACAATGAGCAGATCGCTGTAAAGCTTGGCCACGGCGAGGGCGTCCCGGCCGACCTCAGACTGGGTGTCTCCGGGAGCGTAGGCCCCCTGCTGCCAGCGCTGCCGGTCAGCGGTGACGAAGCCAACAAAGCCCTCAACCTGAGCGTCCGGCTCCTGGGCGAGTTGTGAGCTCAGCAGCTGCTCCGCCGCGTTCTGCCCGTCAGCGATGTACCGGGATGGCAGGTCACCCTCGTCGGCGTAGCTGAACAGCACAACGTTGTCGTCTGACGCCACGGCTACGCCGTTGGGGTCGTCCCACGGCATCGGCGTGACGGGCGTGAGCGAGGTGATCCGGATCTGATCAAATGCGCCCGTCGTCGTGAGGTCGTAGTCGACGCTCTGCCACAGAGTGCCAGCCTCACCATTTGCCGCTCTGGTGTTGTTAAAACCGAGCGCGACGGCGAAGGTCATGGTTGCGGTATCGGCCAGGTCCGATGTGCCGTCATCCCTCCTGATCACATCGCGCAAGAAGTCGGTCCACCCGGTGTCCCAGCCGATCTTTTTTGTCTCGTCCCACAGGCGACCAAGCTGCTCGGCCCCCTCTCCCTCACCCCAGGAGACAAATGCCTCGCGGTCTCCGCGGAGCATCGCGGCCGACATCTCATTACCGATTTCGACAGAGAGCCGCTCGCCCTCCGCCGCCATGTCGTCGCTCCGCGTGTTGATAAAGCCAACACCGGCCGTCAGGCTCCCGGCGATGAAAAGACCAACAAGGCCAAGACCGATCAGGTGCTTGAGGGGCAGCCACGGCCGCTTCTTCTGAGCGGCTGGCGGGTTGGTGTTCGGCGCTGGCGCCGCGGAGTGAGACGTCTCCACGCGGTGATCCCCCTGCTGTGTGGTTCGAGCGCACACCGCGCCCCTCGGCTGGCGGGGGACGCAGCCGCGCACCGCTGGGCGCGCGCGATGATGCGTCCCAAGCCTAGCCAGAGGCTCAGCCAGCCGCCACCGCGTCCACATAGCTGACGGTCTGTTCAAGCGCCTGCCGCGCCTCCGGCAGGTCAAGGTGGAACTGGTACTCGTGGTCAAGGCCCGGCGCACTGTCCTCCCAGAACAGCGCGGTGACGGGCACGCCCGCGGCCTCAAGCGCCGCGTGGAACGGGTGGGACTGACTCGCGGTCAGGCCGTCAGCGTCACCACCGGAGATGAACACCGAGGGGTAGTCCTCGGTGACACGGTTGACCATGGACATGCCCTCCGCCGCGGGCCGGTTCGCCCAGTCGCGGTCACCGCTATAGGCCCACATCGCCGTTTTGAACCCCCAGCCCAGAATCCCGGAGAGCGAGGCGAGCGCGTCAAGGTCGTAGACGCCGCAGTGCAGGATCAGTCCACGAATCGCCTCGGCCGGAACGGCTGGCGTGACGCCGATGGCTGCGGCCTGCTCGGGACTGGTCAACACCCCACCCAGCTGGGCGGTGATCTGCGCACCGGCCGAGTCGCCCGCAAGCACAATGCTGTCCGGGTTGATGCCCCACTCATCCGACCTGGTCACCACGGCGGCCAGCACATCGTTGACCTGCGACACCGGGGTCGGGTAGGCCGCCTCGGGCGCAATCGTGTAGTCAACGGCGATCGCGGCGTAGCCCCGCTCCGTGAGGATGCGCAGGTACGGGGCAACGTCGGCGGACCGACCAGAAATCCAGGCCCCGCCGTGCGTCCACACCACAACGGGGACGGGGCCGGAACCGGCGGGACGGTCGGGCAGGTAGACGTCCATGCGAGCGTCGCCAACGGGGACACCGATCAGCTCGGTCGCAGCGCTCGACGGGGCGTGCCGATTCATCTCCTCGACCGCGTCGGCCGCTCCCCGGTCAAAAACCGCCCGGATGACCACAACGGACGGCCACGGGCTGAGTGCAAACGCCGCACCGATGGCCAGCACCAGGGCAAGAGCACCGATCGCGATCACCCGCCCGGTGTGGCGGCGTGGTCGGCCCTGGCGGGGACGGGGTGAGCTCATAACGCCAAGCGTAGGGCCTTCCATTTTCTGTTTATTTTGCTAGGCTAACTAATTAATGTCCCCCACGCAGAACGACCTCGCTTCGTCCGTCCGTGTCGCCACATTCCGCCTCGCCCGCCGCCTCAGAGCTGAGAAGGCAGACGACGAACTCAGCGACGCCCAGTTCTCCGTCCTTGTTCACCTGACCAAGGCCGGCCCGCTCAGCCTGGGCGCCCTCGCCGAACGTGAACACGTGTCGGCACCGTCCATGAACCGCACCGTCAACTGTCTCAGCGACTCCGGTTACCTGACCAGGACCGGCGATGACACCGATCGCCGCCGCGTCAGCATTACCCTCACCGAGGCGGGCACAACCGTTGTCGCCGACACCGTGCAGCGCAGAGACGCCTGGCTCCGCCGCAGCGTCACAGAACTCAGCGACTCTGAGCGCGCCACCCTGCGCGACGCCGCGGAGCTGATGGTGAAGCTGGCCAGCCGATGAGCGCCATGTTCCGGTCCCTTCGCGGATACAACTACCGGGTCTGGTTCATCGGCGCACTGGTGTCAAACATCGGGGCGTGGATGCAGGCCACCACTCAGAACTGGGTGGTTCTCACCGACCTCACCAACAACGACGCTGTCGCCGTTGGTGTCACCATGGCGTTGCAGTTTGGGCCGCAGCTTCTGCTTGTGCCCATCACAGGGCTCATCGCCGACCGTTTCAACAAGCGAACCATCCTGTTCTGTACACAGAGCGCCCTCATGGTGCTCGCCATCTCCCTCGGACTCCTCCTCCTGCTTGGCCACGCAGAACTGTGGCACCTGTACCTCTTTGCCCTGCTGCTTGGCATCGTGAACGCGGTAGACGCTCCCGCACGACAGACCTTTGTCGCCGAGCTGGTCACCGACCACAACATGACCAACGCCGTCGCCCTCAACGCCGCCTCGTTCAACAGTGCACGGCTGATCGGTCCGGCCGTCGCCGGGCTGCTCATTGTTGGCATCGGCGCCGGCTGGGTGTTCATCGTCAACTCGTTCACCTTTATTGCCGTCCTCATCGCACTGTCGATGCTCAAGACCGATCAGCTTCGGGTGTTCCCCATCGCCACCCGCAAACGCGGTGACATCGTTGAGGGCTTCCGCTACGTCGCGCGCCGCCCCGACCTGGTTGTTGTGTTCAGCATCGTGTTCCTGATCGGTGCGTTCGGTATGAACTTCCCGATCTTCGCCTCAACCATGGCCGTCGAGTTTGGCCGGGGCGCCGGCGAGTTTGGCATGCTCTCGTCGATCCTGGCGATCGGTTCGCTGACCGGGGCGCTCATGGCCGCCCGCCGAGCCACCGCGCGCATGCGTGTTGTGGTTCTGGCTGCGGCCGGTTTTGGTGTGTCAGCCATCGCCGCCTCGCTCATGCCAACGTTCTGGACGTTTGCGTTCTCACTCATCTTCATCGGCTTCAGCACCGTCACCCTAATGACCACAGCCAACGGACTGGTGCAGACCACAACGGACCCCGCCGTCAGGGGCCGAGTCATGGCGCTCTACATGGCCATCCTGATGGGCGGAACACCCATCGGTGCCCCCATCGTTGGTGCCGTCGCCAATGCGTTCGGCCCGCGATGGTCTCTTGTTGTTGGCGGAGTTGCCGGCCTGGTTGCCGCAGGGATCGCGGTGGCGTGGGTCCTGCTGTCCTCACGGATGTCCGTGTCGTTGAAACCCAATTCCCACTGGCGGCTTGTGGTCACCCAGCGCGAACGTGGTGACAGTGTTGGCCCGGAGGACTTCTCCGAGCCCATCGCCCTCACCTCGCCGATCACGCTGCCCAAGGGAGCCTCGGCACGACGCAGGTCCGACACGCTCCGCCAAAAACGTGGCACGACGGGCGAGTAACGACACGGATCTATATGCTCCGAATGACGGCACTCACCGTCCCAGAGGAGATCGACGCAATGCTCAGACGACGCGGCCAATCGGCCACCCCCACCCAGACACCGGACGACGCCGTCCAGGGACAGAGCCAGGCCTACTTTGACAACAGGGTTGCGCAGCCGGCGATCAGCATTCGCCCGTTCCGCACCGGACTGCTTGGCGGCCTCGGCGTTCTTGTTGCGCTGACGCTCGGCGGGATCATCGGCCAGCTCGGAACCGTGCTGGTCTACATCGGCCTTGCCCTCTTCCTTGCCCTCGGGCTTGACCCGCTGGTGTCCTGGCTTGAGCGACGCATGAAGCGCGGTATTGCCATCGGCCTGGTTGTGCTTGGCGTGCTCGCCCTTGTTGCGGGCGCGCTCCTCGCGGTCATCCCCGTTCTGGTTGAGCAGACGGCTCGTCTGATCTCCAGCTTCCCCGATATCGCGGACAACATCGTCAAGAGCCCCATCGTTGTCTGGGCTCAGGGCCAGCTGGGTGGAACCTTCGACATCGATCAGGCCATCGCCGAGGGCGTCAAGTTCCTGCAGGACCCCAACAACCTTGCCGCTGTGGGCGGCGGTGTGGCGGCCGTGGGCGCTGGGGTGGCCAGTGGCGTCACCGGCGCGATCATCGTCACCATTCTGACCCTGTACTTCCTGGCATCGTTGCGTTCGATGAAGGCCGTGCTCTACCGCCTCATCCCCGCATACGAGCGCGAGAGCTTTGCCCACGTCACCGAGTCGATCACCAGCGCTGTTGGCCGATACGTGGTTGGCCAGGTGTCCCTCGCCGCGATCAACGGTGTGCTCAGCCTGATCTTCCTCACCATCCTTGGCGCCCCCGTCCCCTACCTGCTGGCTTTTGTCGCCTTCTTCGGCTCGATGATCCCCCTGGTCGGAACACTGTCCGCGTCGGTGATCATCTCGCTCAGCTGCCTCGTCGTCTCACCGCAGACCGCCCTGTTCGCCGCCATCTACTACCTGATCTACATGCAGATCGAGGCGTACGTCATCAGCCCCCGCATCATGTCGAAGGCGGTTGCCGTTCCCGGAGCGATGGTTGTCATCGCCGCCGTTGCCGGTGGCGCAATCGGCGGAATCCTCGGCGCGCTGGTGGCCATCCCCGTCGCGGCCAGCGTCATCATCATCATCCAGAAGGTTGTCTTCCCGCTGCAAGACCGCAAAAACGTCAACCCCAATCCGCGGTCGAACGCCGAACAGAAACTCGAGGACTCCAAAGCGAGTGAGCAGGCCGCTCACGACGTTGATGTGCTCGCTGGCCGCGCGCAGGCCGCGCCATCGTCGGATGAGCGAGGGTCGTCGCGGTCGACTGAGCGCTCCGCATCGCACGCCGATGAGGACGGCGCGTCACCGTCCAATCGCTCAGACGCCTGACCCCGCACGGTCGTGATGTCGCCCCCGATGGCTACTGCCATCGGGGGCGACATCATCTGACCCATAAAAAGGCCTGTTATCCCCGGCACGGTCCTCGATAGATTGACCACAATCACATCCACTCCACGTGAAGGGTCAATTCATCATGAGCGGCATTAACGACATTCTTGGCCAGATTCCTATGAAGGATCTCGCCGCAAAGCTGGGGGTTGATGAGGCAACCGCGCGTCAGGCGGCTGAGCAGGCACTCCCCGCGCTTCTGGGCGGAATGCAGGCGAACGCCAGCACGGGCGGAGCAGCCTCGCTGGAGAAGGCGGTTGCCTCCCACAACAGCGACCTGGTGACCGGCGGTGTCAACCTGGACGATGTCGACGACGCCGACGGGTCAAAGATCGTCTCCAACGTCTTTGGTGATGCCACCCCGCAGGTGGCCAGTGCTCTCGGCACCTCCGGTGGAGGGCTTGGCGACGTCATCAGCAAAGCACTACCCGTGCTGGCCCCCATCGTGATGAGCTACCTCGCCGGTCAGTTCAGTAAAGGATCAACCACCAGCACAACCGCGACAAGCGGCGGCGGAATCGGCGACCTGCTTGGTGGCCTTCTTGGCGGCGGCTCCGGGTCGTCCGGGGGCGGGCTCGGTGACCTGCTTGGTAGCCTGGGCGGCCTGTTCGGCGGCGGGCGCAAGTAGACTCGGCAACGATCATGGCTGAAGAAAAGAAAAAGGTTGTCCGGGTTCCCTCCTCCCAGAGCGCAACCCCCACGGGTGACGCCGCTCAGGATGGGCAGCAGACCAGACGTTCACGGGCCGGTCGCCCGGCTGCGAGTTCGTCGTCTGGCACCTCGCGGACGGAGGGCTCATCCCCCGCACCCGGATGGACTCCAACCCCGGAGGCGGCAGCGAGCGCGCGCACACGCCGAATCATCGCGCTTGTGCTCTGGGCACTGGCCATCGCGGCTGAGGCGGTCGCCATTTTCTGGCTCCTCAAGCAGCCAACAATCAACACGCTGCTCCTCATCGGCTTTATTGTGCTGATCGGCGCGCTGTCCATCATCGGGTCATTGCTCTGGAAGCAGGCCAACCGGCTTGACCCGGCCTCCCGCGAGGACAGGGTTCGCTTTTTTGTCCAGAACCAGCTAGGCGCCATCATCGCGGTGGTTGCGTTCCTGCCGCTGATCGTGCTGATCTTCACCAACAAGAATCTGGACGGCAAGCAGAAGGGCGTCGTCGGCGGTATCGGCATCGCCGTGCTGCTTGTTGCCGGCTACATTGGCGCAAGTCTCAACCCGCCGTCTGTTGAGCAGTACACGGAAGAGAGCAACATCGTCAGCCAGCTCACCGGTGAGGACCTGGTGTTCTGGACGAAGTCCGGCTCGGTGTTCCACGTCTGCGAGGACGTGCCCGACGTCAACAGGCAGTCGCAGGACGGCCAGATCTACACGGGAACGGTGGCCGACGCACACGCCAACGGCAAGGAGAGGCTGACACTGCGCTGGCAGTCAGAGGCCATCAACTACTGCGGGTACACGCAGGAGCAGGTTGACGCGGTTGTCGCGGGAACGAGCGGAACCACTCCGTCCGACCAGACGGAGGACGGCGACGGAACCGACAGCGAGCCGACCGAGGGCTAACCCGGAGAGCTCACCGCTAGGACTCGGCTCGGCCGGTTCGCCAGTAGCCCATAAAGGCAACGGCGGACCGGTCGATTCCACGTTCGGTGACCAGGTGCCGGCGCAGAGCCTTGATCACGGACGCCTCCCCTGCCAGCCAGGAGTAGAGCGGGACGGGGTCGGACGCAGCATCCTCCGGCGCGTCGGGGACCTCCCACAGGATGCCGTTGTCAATGTCAACGTCCTCAAGGTCGGCGGCGGGACCGGAGGGCTCGGCGGTGGACGCGGCGGCCAGGATGCGGTCAACGCTGAGGCGCACCTGCTCGGTCAGGAGTGATCCGACCGGAGCGTCCCCCCGCTCAAGCACCCGGACGGTGACGCCGCTCGGGACTCCGCCGTGCTCACCGATGATCACCGCGTCGCCCGCGTCCGGCAGCTCAACAATGACCGTTGCCCTGGTGCGCTCGGTAAAGGTCTCAACGATTCCGGCCAGTGCGGGCAGCGCCGTTTCGTCGCCAACCACGAGCAGGTGTGCGGCCTCCTGGGGCGGGTGCCAGTCGACCCCTGTCCTGACCCACGGTCCCTCGTAGTTGCCGTTGGGACCGATCACGATGACCTCGTCACCAATCCGGGCATCAAGTGCCCAGCTGGAGGCGGGGCCTGTCCTGCCGTGCAGCACAATATCAACGTCAAACTCGCCACGCTCCGGCCGCACATGGCGCAGCGTGTAGGTGCGCATGACGGGACGGTCGTTGTTATCAAGCAGTCGCCACTGGGTGTACCAGTCCTCGTCGAGGGGGAACGAGTCCAGATCAACACCCTCACGGGGAAACAGGATCTTGATTCGCTGGTCACGACGGTTGTCTGCGAGTTCCCCCGCCGACGGCCCGGTAAAGGTGAATCGCCGCAGACGCGGCCCGACATCCGTGATCGCTGACACAGCAACGGGAACGGGGGCGCTGGCGGTGGTCGTCGGGAGAAGAGCTGTTCTTAACATGGCAAGGCAAGCCTAAGAGAGAGCCGTGGCGTTCTCTAGCGGCGGCGCTACCGAACCTAAGATTCACTCGTTTGGGGGGTTGCCCAAAAGCCACAGTGCACAGCGTATTAACCCTGAATTGTTTTGAGGCACCGCGAGGTTTCATATTCACGCGTGTCGCGCCAATTCACTGCTGTATTCAGGTGCATGTTTTACTGCCGACTGTTAGTGTTTTCAGGATCACTGTTATCGGAATTGTGCAGTGGAGGTTTGTTAGCGCGACCACCGGACGACCGCATTATCGCTTCTGCGAATTGATGGGACTTCCGACAACACTCATCTGAGTGGTGCCGCCTAAAGAAGAACCCCCACCGTGCCCAGCAGAACAGCGGTCCGTGATTAAGGCCCCCAACTTCCTCACCTGGTATTTTTTTGCATTTTTTCGGTTCGCTGCGCCCCGCTGACGCGGGTGATTGGCGCACCCGGATACCAGTCGACGTGGTTGCAGCGCCCTCCCCGGCTCGATTGAGCCGTGTCTCCCCTTTGTTGCCCGCGCGTCGGTCCCGTGACGGACGTACCCGCGTCACAGCTCCGGCCCGTGCGGCAGCAGCACCCCACAGCAGCAACCACGAAAGGATCGCGTTTTGACCACGTTTTCGCCACAAAAGGGCCGCCCCCGGCGCTCTTTTAAGCGATGGAGCGGCGCGGCTCTAGCCGCAACCGTTGTGATGTCGGGAGCGCTTGTCGCTGTCCCGACGGTCGCACACGCCGCTGACCCGTTCTCAAACACCTCGCTCTACGGCACACCCCAATCCGGGCGTGTGATCTCCGAGATCAACCCGAACACCCGCGAACGGGTGGCCAGCGTCACAGTTCCGGGCACCGGAAACGGCGTTAACCAGATTGGCCTGTCGTTGGACGGCAACATCATGATGTTGACCGACGGCACGACCGTTCACCGCTACACCGCGTCGACGAACCAGTGGGCAAGCGTTGCACGCTCCACCGGCACAAGCGTCGCCGTCACCATGGGTGGCGTTGACCCCCACACCGGTTACCTCTTCTTCGGTGGTGCGGACAGCAGCGTTTCTGGCGGCGAGACCTTCAGCTTCGTTCGCTACAACCCGACCACCAACACCATCCTCCCCGGTGTCATCAAGATCAAGGCCGCTGGTGCCCCCGGTGCCAACGGTGACCTGGCCTTTGACCGCCTCGGAAACATGTTCTTTGTGGCCGGAGCCGGTACCGCCTCCGCCGGCGCGCAGATTTACCGTGCCAACGTGGGCGATCTGAGCACCTCCACCACCGCAACCGCGTCACGCGTTGGTGGCAAGATTGAGGTCTCGAGCGTGAACTCCATCGCCTTCGGCGAGGACGGTTTCCTCTACCTCTTCGGAAGCAACACCTTCTTTAAGACCAACCCCATCACGGGTGCCAAGGTCGCAGAGGGCCCACTGAACCCCGAGACCCCGCTGACCGACCTCGGCTCACGTGCCGTCCCGCGGACCCTGCAGCTGGAAACCCAGCTGCCCGAGACCCGCTACGACGAGGACGACGAGTTTGAAATCGTCATCGGTGGCGGTGGCATCACGGTCGGAAACTAGGACGACACCAGCGGTGGCGACTCCGCAACGGTTGACCCGATTGTTGTTCTGCCCAACACCGAGTACACCATCGAGCAAAAGCCCAAGCCGGGAACCAACCCGGACAACTACGACACCAGCTGGTCCTGCGTTGACTCAGTGACCGGAAACACCATCAACTCGGGCACAGGCAACAGCGGTTCGTTCACCTACCCCAACGGAACCAGCGTTGTGGCGTGTTCCTTCGAGACCGTTGCCAAGGCGAAGACCACGGCCAACGACGACGAGGACCTGAACAACACCATCGGTGAGACCGTTGTTGTTGACGTTCTGGCCAACGACGAGGGTGACAACCTTCTCCCGGCCAGCGTTCGCATCGTCGGCCCGAGCAACACCTTCCTCACCACGCTGGACGTCACCGGCCAGGGAACCTGGACCGTGAACCAGCAGAACGGCCAGATCACCTTCGTTCCCGTCGCCGGTTTTGAGGGCGACCCCACCCCGATCAGCTACCGGGTAAGCGACGACCGCGACAACACCGCAACGGCGAAGGTTGTTGTGACGTACGCCCCGGTGGCCAGCAACGATGAGTCGCTGAAGAACGAGCAGGGGTCAACCGTCACGCTTGACGTTCTCGACAATGACAAGGGTGAGCTGCTTCCCGGTTCCGTGCGGATCGTCGGCAACGGCGGAGCACTCGGCTCGTCGCTGTTTGTTGCCGGTCAGGGAACCTGGTCCGTCAACTCACAGACCGGCGCGATCAGCTTTGCACCGGCTGAGGGATACACCGGAAACCCCACCCCGATCACCTACCAGGCAGCAAACGCTGCGGGTGCAACGACCACCGCAAAGGTGACCGTCACGTACCTTCCCGGCGCGGTCAACGACGCCTCACGTGGCAACACCATCGGTGACACCGTTGAGGTTGACGTTCTGAAGAACGACAAGGGCGCACTCGACAAGACGACCGTGAAGATCGTTGACGGCGACAACCAGGTCACGACGCTTGACGTTGATGGCCAGGGCACCTGGACCGTGAACCCCGACACCGGCGCGATCACCTTCGCACCGGCCGAGGGATACACCGGCAACCCCACCCCGATCACCTACGTGGTTGAGGACGAGTCGGGCGAGCCGAGCGAGGCCACCGTCACGGTGACCTACATCCCTGTTGCCTCCAACGACAGCAAGCACAACAACACGATCGGTTCATCGGTCACACTTGACGTGCTGGGCAACGACAAGGGAGCGCTTGTTCCCGGGACCGTGACCATCGTTGACGGCGACAACCAGGTCACCGAACTGGTCGTCCCCGGCCAGGGAACCTGGACCGTCAACCCCGAGACCGGCGTCATCACCTTCGTTCCGAACGAGGACTTCTCCGGCAACCCCACCCCGATCACCTACGTGGTTGAGGACG
>JBQELM010000031.1:0-4853 GCA_052103915.1 Mycetocola sp.
GGCATGCCCTATGTCTCCGCTCTTCCGTCAGACATCCTGAACGGGACGCTGGAAACAGTGATGCGTGAGCGCGGCCCCGTCGCGCTTCAGTACGGTTCCGGTCAGGGCGTTGAGCGGCTTCGTGAGCAGATCATGGAGGTGATGGCACTCGAGGGGATCTCCGGTAGCCCTGGCGATGTTGTCATCACGACCGGCTCACAGCACGCCCTTGAGCTGTTCTCCAAGCTCTTCATCGATCCCGGCGACGTTGTCCTCTCTGAGGGACCCAGCTATGTCACCGCCATGGTGATCTTCAAGAGCTATCAGGCTCAGGTTGAGCACGTGCCCATGGACGAGCACGGGCTCATTCCCGAGGCACTCCGCGAACACATTGCGCGGCTCAAGGCCGACGGCAAGCGCATCAAGTTCCTCTACACAATTCCCACCTTCCATAACCCGGCCGGTGTGACACTGTCCGCGGAGCGCCGTCCTGAGATCCTTCAGATCGCTCGCGAAAACAACATCCTTGTACTCGAGGACAACCCCTACGGCCTGCTCTACTTTGACCAGAAGCCGCCGGAGGCACTCCGCGCTCAGGAGGAAGAGGGTGTGGTTTACCTCGGCACGTTCTCAAAGACCCTCGCCCCCGGGTTCCGGGTGGGATGGGCGCTCGCACCACACGCCATTCGAGAGAAGCTGATTCTCGCCAACGAGGCGGCCGTCTTGAGCCCCAGTTCATTTAGCCAGCTGGTCATCTCCGAATACATGGAACAGGCCGACTGGCGTGCGCAGATCAATACGTTCCGCGGTGTGTATCGCGAGCGTAAAGAGACCATGATCGCCTCGCTCTCGGAGTACCTGCCCGAGCTCAGCTGGACCAACCCGAACGGTGGTTTTTACGTCTGGCTCACTCTTCCAGAGGGGCTCGATTCAAAGGCCATGCTGCCGCGTGCCGTTCGGGAACTCGTCGCATATACCCCGGGTACGGCGTTCTTTGCTGACGGCCAGGGTGGGCAGAACATGCGGCTGTCGTTCTGTTACCCGACACCGGAACAGATTCGTTTGGGTGTCAAACGACTCAGCACCGTTATCAACGGCGAGCAGGATCTCCTTGATACCTTCGCCGGCACCGGATCCCTTGAGCACCCGGCTTCACGGCGCGACTTCAGCGCACCGCCGCCAGACATCAACTGACCTCCCTGGAGGAGTAGCGATATGACCACCTCATCACATAACTCAGCACACCCGGCTGACGCGCTGCCTGAATCGGTTGATGCACCTGCCGAATCGGTTGCCCAGGCCCAGCCCTCAGTCGCAGGGGAAGCAGCGAGCGGAAACGTGACAGGTCTCGACACCTCGCCCGCCGAGGAAGCCACACCTTCCGGCTTGTCCGACCGTGCGGGCGCAGTGTCGGATCACACCAACGATCAGTCCGTTCTCAATGTTGTTGTCCTTGCGGGTGGAATCTCACACGAGCGTGATGTTTCACTTCGCAGTGGACGTCGGGTGACGGAGCTTCTCCAGCGCGCTGGGCACCGGGCTCGACTTGAGGAGCCCAGCGGCGACCTCCTTGCTCTGCCAGCCTCAGAACGGCCGGACGTGTACTGGGTCTCCCTGCACGGCGCCAGTGGCGAGGATGGCACCCTCCAGGCCCTCCTCGACCTGAACGGTGCCCGGTACGTTGGTACGCCGGCTGCGGCTGCGGCTCTGGCCTGGTCAAAGCCCACAGCAAAGGCTCTGGTCGCTCGTGCGGGTTTGGCCACTCCTGAGTGGGTCACGTTGTCACGCGCTTCGTTCCGTGAACTCGGAGCCAACCAGGTGATGGCTTCGCTGTCTGATGGTTTTGGTGTGCCCGCGGTTGTGAAGCCGGAGCACGGTGGGTCAGCGCAGGGCATCACAATTGTGACGGCGGTTGAGCACCTGCCACGGGCGATGGTTGACGCGTACACCTATTCGGACAACGCGCTGATCGAGCGCCACGTGTCGGGTATCGAGCTCGCTATCACGGTCGTGGATGCGGGGGAGGGCCCCGTGGCTCTTCCACCGGTCGAGGTTGTTCCTGTGACGGGGCTCTACAGTTTTGAGGCGCGTTACAACGCCGGTGAGACGGTGTTTTACACTCCCGCACGGTGCAGTGATGACGTGTTGAAGCGTGCGGCCGAGGACGCCGTTCGCATTCACGAGCTTCTTGGGATGCGTCAGATGTCGCGTATCGACATGATCGTTGACGATGAGGGTACTCCCTGGTTCCTTGAGGCGAACATGCTTCCTGGTACGACGGAGACGTCTTTGATGCCGCAGGCGATCCGGGCCGCAGGTATCTCTGAGGGGCAGCTCTACGCTGACCTTGCGCGGAGCGCAATCAACCCTGCCTAGTCGGCGACGCGGGATGACCGGTGTCCCCACGACGTTTGTCCCGCTTGCCCGCCATAGAACGGCTGCAGACCGTTGAGAACGCACCTGCGGCGCCGTGCAGTCCCTTCTAGCCTGGGGTCCACTCTGCGCTGCGGTGTGTTCTGGCCTGCGGTTCACTCTCATAACCAAGAGCGACCCCGTCTGCAATCACACGAGCACACCCGCACCCCGTCCAGACCTGGTCCGTTGGTGCTGCCCGAAACAGTTCAACGGCGGTGCACTGGTCTAACCAAGCGCACCGCCGTTGAGGATCCTCGCAGGATCACTGCCTAAGCGTCACCAAATCCGTTCTCGCCGAGCTCCTTCAGGATTCGGTTCAGATCGCCAATGGTCGCGAAATCAATTTTGATTTGACCCTTCCGTGCCGTCAACGCAACCTTGACCTTGGTGTCGAGGCGGTCTCCTAGACGGACAGCGAGTTCGTCTAGCTGCTCGTGCCGCGCACCAGCAACTGGACGAAGTGGCTTCTTTGGCGCCTGACTTGCTGCGTTGACCTGGGTGGCAGCTGCCTCCGCAGCACGCACTGACAAGTCCTCGTTAACAATCTTGTCCGCAAGGCGCTGCATTTCGCTCTCGTCACTCAACGAGAGAATGGCACGTGCATGTCCCGCAGAGAGCACACCGGCAGCAACCCGACGCTGGATGGGGGAGGGGAGACGCAGCAGTCGCAGGGTGTTCGAAATCTGTGGGCGTGAACGCCCAATCCGCTGCGCAAGTTGTTCCTGCGTGATGCCAAAATCACTCAACAGCTGCTGATAGGCACTTGCCTCCTCGAGCGCATTGAGATCGGCGCGGTGGAGATTCTCAAGCAGCGCGTCGCGAAGCATGTCTTCGTCAGCGGTGTCCTTGATGAGGGCGGGGATTGTGCCCGTTTCAGCGATCTTGGATGCGCGGAATCGACGCTCACCCATGATCAGTTCAAACTTGCCTGGAGCGTCGCGCAGCGGACGGACAACGATCGGCTGCAGAACACCAAATTCACGAACCGAATGCACCAGCTCAGTCAGGGCTTCGTCGTCAAACACATGACGGGGCTGCACAGCGTTCGGAACGATGTCCCCAAGTGAAATCTCGACAAATCGAGCACCCGGAATGTCGACAAGATCAGCATTTTTATCTTTAGAGTCCACTGAAACAGCCTCAGTCGACGGAACTGCCTTGTTGTCCGGGAAAAAAACATCAACAGGACGGCTAGATTCCTCTGATGATGACTGCGTGGGGATCAGTGCACCAATCCCACGTCCAAGACCAGTCCGTTTTGTAGCCATCAGAGACCTTCGCTTTCGTGATCATTTGATGCATCGGGGGTTGCTTGCGCACGACGTGCGATTTCTCCGGCTGCTTCAAGATAGGACACCGCCCCCAATGAGGTTGGGTCATGGGTAATAACTGTCTGCCCGAAACTCGGAGCTTCTGAGATTCTGACTGCACGCGGAATCACCGTCTCCAAAACATGATCACTGAAGTGACCGCGAACGTCGGCAGCTACCTGTTGCGCCAAGTTTGTACGACCGTCGTACATGGTGAGCAAAATCGTTGTGAGACGAAGCCGGGGATTCAGATGCTTCTGAATCAGGCTGATCGAATTAAGAAGCTGACTGAGCCCCTCAAGCGCGTAGTACTCCGCCTGGATCGGAATGAACACTTCATTTGCAGCGACAAAAGCGTTGATCGTCAGAAGACCCAACGACGGCGGGCAGTCGATAAAAACGTAGTCGTAAGGAATCTCTAGGCCATCAAGATAGTCCTGAAGCGCTGTGCGCAGACGATGCTCTCGTGCAACCTGTGACACGAGCTCAATTTCCGCACCAGCCAAGTGCAGGGTTGATGGCGCGCAGAAGAGGTTCTCGCCCTCGGGGCTCTTCTGAACGACATCAGCAAGAGGGAAATCGTCGATGAGGACGTCGTAAATGCTCGGCACCTCGGAATGGTGTTCCACTCCCATCGCCGTGGACGCGTTGCCCTGGGGATCGAGGTCGATAACAAGAACACGGAGCCCGTAGTGGGCAAGAGCTGCCGCTATGTTGACAGTCGTGGTTGTTTTTCCGACCCCACCCTTTTGATTAGAAACAGTGAAGACGCGAGTGTGGGACGGCTTCGGCACGGTTTGATGTGCAGTAAAGCTCCGCCTGCTGGTGAGATCGGCGATCTCCCGGGCTAGAGGAGTGGAGCTATCAAACGCTGAACTAGGCACTGACAGCGCTGCCCTTCCGGCCCGTTTCACGTGAAACCCTCGTCTTTTTAGTCACCATTCCACCGTACCCGATTGCGGTACAAACACTCTGACGAGCGCCAGTCTGCCGACCATTTTCTCTCAACGCGATAGGGGAGGGGCATTACTACCAACGCGCGTCCCGTCACCGCCCGAACCCAAACCTCAAAACGACATCTACTCCTACGCCTACTCCTACGCCTACGCCTACTCCCACGCCTACTCCCACTCCCACTCCCACGCTTAC
>JBQELM010000031.1:4953-11449 GCA_052103915.1 Mycetocola sp.
AGCTACAGCTACAGCTACAGCTACAGCTACAGCTACAGCTACAGCTACAGCTACAGCTACAAAGCTTCCATGAGCCGCTGAACGGGCCCCCTGCAACCACGCCCAGCCCGACGTCTTCCGATACTTCCCGATCCCGAACTCAACAACGACTAGGCGCAACAAGCGTGTTAATCACGGCAAGTGTGCAGCGAGAGGCACAACCCACGCACACCAGAAGCGCCAGTACCGCGCGGGCTCGGGACCCTGCCACGGTGCATCACACCACGGTGCCAGCGACTCGAGTCAGAAAAGACGGAACCAGACCATGCCGCAGCAGCGAGCTGACGTCGCTGAAGAGTTCCAGGTAGGTTCCCGAAGCGTGCAACAGGTCCCACACCACAAACCACCGCAATGACGAACCGCGCGATGAGCCAACATCATGGTTCGAATAACGACCACCTCGACGCAATCAAATACGAAATCGCCGATTTCGCGCCCACTGAAGCCCTGTCGGCAGGGGTGGACTCAACTGCCTCGGGGGGGGTGCTCAGTGACTGACGACCGACCTGTCCTAAGACGCGCATCTGGTGATCGCGAGATCAAGTCCGCACGGATCAACCGCACACACCGCTTCAACAGACCAGTTGCGGAAGCTACCGATCATCAGGCTAGATGAGGCCCTCCGCACACGGCCCATGAAGCAATACATGGTGACTAGCTACGCTCGCGACGAACCCTCGCTGGGCAGTCAACGAAGGTCCTCCAGTGGGTAACCTTGCCGTTAGTCGCTTCCGCGCACGGAGAACGTCCATCGTGCCGGACGTAGTCCCGTGTAGACATGAAGCCGGAGGCGACGCCCGATCAAGAACAAGCATTGAAAGCCAGAGACCATTGGGGCGATGATAGGTCCGCGATACTTGTCGAGCCTCTTCATATCGGACAAGACGTCCCAGTCGCACCCGACGCAAGCCCATAATTGTGCGCAGCACAGCTCCGTCATCTTCTCGACGACCAAACCTACGGCGAAGCACACGAAAGCCGAGCCAGATAGACAGGTACGCGGGCGCGCGCAGCATCAAGGATCTACTCGCCAAAGGAACAAAATCCAGGCTGAGGTCCGTTCAGCGTTTCACGTGAAACACCGACAACACGCCGTTCGCAAAAGCCAATCCCTCCATCACACGCCAGCAAGACCGGTTGACGAACAAAACCACCTGAACGCCACAAAACAGGCGAGCTGAAAACTGAGGGAGTTAAACGATGAGGGAGGAATATACTCCCTCAGTCGATCACCCGAACCCTGTCGTTACCGACGAACAAAACCTCGAACGACTCTGGTCGTTTCCGCGACAACGCCCTCGCCAAGAACCTCAACACGAAGGTCAGTGACCTTCAGCTTCCGAGCAATCTTCTCCGCAGCGGTAATCTCGTTCGCCGCATTGGCACCCTTCATCAACACAAACTCGCCACCATCGCGAAGCAGGGGAGCGGTGAGCGGAAGAAGCTTCGACAGGGCGCTGACGGCTCGAGCCGTCACCTGATCAAGATCAGTGACCGACGTCATTTCTTCGGCACGTCCTCGCAGGACGGTCACGTTCTCTAGCCCAAGCGCCTCCTGCTGGGAGAGCAACCAATCAACACGACGTTCCATCGGCTCGATCAAAGTGAACGACACATCTGGGCGAGCGATCGCCAGAACAAGACCCGGCAGTCCCGCACCCGTACCAACATCACCAACGCGCGCACCGGACTTGAGAAGAGGTGCCACGAGAACAGAATTAAGAATATGCCGAGTCCAAAGACGTGGCAGCTCGAGCGGACCAATCAAACCCAACTCTTCACCCTGATCGGCCAGATGCTGAGTAAACGCTCGCCCCTGCTCAATTTGAGTTCCAAAGAGCGATTCCGCAACCGCCGGCTCGTGTTCAAGATCTTCAAGTGCCATACATCAATCATCGCAGGTCTCGCGGCACACTTTATCCGGGACAACAACGGGTCTTGCACTCAATCGAGTCACGAACCAAGCGCTGAAACGTAAGCGTCGGCCGCGACCGGACACTCAGAATCGGTTTCAGCGATACAAAAACTAAAAGTTCCAGATAGAAAGCGGTTTATTGACGACCGAGATTGGCGAAATTGTGGTCCACAGCCCGCTCGTCGACGCGTAGTCACAGTCACAGCCGCAACCGCAGCCGCAACCGCAACCGCAACCGCAACCGCAACCGCAGCCGCAACCGCAACCGCAACCGCAACCGCAACCGCAACCGCAACAACGTAGCGATGCCGACACGATGAAACCTGGGCTCATCGCCACAACACCGGCACATCACACACAAAAGATCCGCCGAGCATCAAGAAGATGCTCGGCGGACACATGTCACGAACAGTTAGTTAGCTCCGTGTGACGACAGTATGACGGTCCCGTCCTTCACCGAAAGAATGAGAAACGAAACCACGATCTGCAACCACGTCGTGGACCAACTTGCGCTCATAACTGGACATCGACGGCAGCTCAGCAGTTTCAGCTCCACTGTCCAACTGGGCAATCGCACTATCTACAAGCCGCTCAAGTTCTTTCAGCCGCTGCTCCCGCGAACCATCAACATCAAGAATCAAACGAGAAAACTCACCCGTTTTACTCTGAACCGCAAGACGCGTAAGTTCCTGAAGCGCGTTAACGGTGTCAGGGGAGGACAGGACCGATAGGTTGCTCTCGCCGTCAGCGGTCACCGAGATATAGGGACGACCGTTGTTGACTGAAATCTCCAGATCGCCGTCAAGGTCAGCAATATCAAGAAACTCCTCGATGAAGTCAGCGGCAATATCACCCTCATCGACGTGATCCGATTCAACGTCACTCGGCTTGGTTTCGGTCATGATTGTCCGTTCTTCTCTGACGAATCGTTAGTTGTCTTGGCCGCGTTCTTCTTCGCTCGCGACTTACTCATCGGCTGCTGGCGCTGCTGCTTTTCGACCACAACAACTGTTTCTGATCCGTCAGGACCATCAACAACGAGCTTTCCCTTGCGAGCAAGGCGTTCTTCACGCTTCTTCGCTGCTTCACTGCCCGGAGTCGGCATGTTCCGAATAACAATGAACTGCTGAACCATGGTCCAGATATTGCTGGTCAGCCAGTAGAACATCACGCCGAGGGGGAAGGCGAAACCGGAGAACAGGAAGATGAAAGGCAGGATGTAGAGCAGAATTCGCTGCTGCTTGAACATCGGGCTCGCCTTGGCCTCGGGAGACATGTTCTTCGACATGATCTGAAGCTGCGTGATGAACTGCGATGCCGTCATCATCACAACCATGATCGCGGCCACGATCATCACACCAACCTGCGGGGGAGTGGCCTCCATAGCCTTCTGGAAGCTGGTGTGCAGCGGCGCAAAATCACCGAACAATGCAGCATTGCCGAACTGCTCAGCGAGAGAAGAATTCAGTGGTCCCACACCGGCCTTACCGGCTTGTGCGGCATTCAGAACCTGGAAAAGCGAGAAGAAGATCGGCATCTGAACCAGCAGAGGCAGACACGATGCCATCGGGTTGGTACCGGTCTCGCTGTAGATCGCCATCGTCTCGCGACGCATAGCCTCTTGAGACAGCTGATCGCGCTTGCCGCGGTACTTGTCCTGGACCTTCTTCAAACGAGGAGCGACTTCCATCATTCGTCGCTGGTTCTTGATCTGCTTCACAAAAAGCGGGATGAGGGCAGCACGAACAACGATCACGAGGCCCACGATCGACAACACCCAGGTCAGACCGGCTGCAGGGTCAAGTCCAACAGCGGCAAGAAGCCAATGCCAACCGACCAGGATAAGTTCAACGACCCATTTCAGAGGCCAGAGGATGATGGAAATCAGGTCCATTGTGCGGGTTTAGCCCTTCTCATGACCGACGACAACAAAGCCAACCGGTGTAATCAAGTAGCGAAAGGAACGACGGGGACGAACATCGTCAATCCCACCCCGTGCCCAGGGATGACAGCGAACAAGTCGACGAAGGGTCCACCAGCTGCCAAGGATGACACCGTGAAGTTGGATTGACTTCAGCCCATATGACGAACAGCTCGGATGGTACCGACACACATCGCCGTATAGCGGCGAAATAATCTTGCGGTACACGACGAGAAGCGCAACCACGATGTTGCGGGGAATGAGCAGCAGCGACCTCATGACCGGTCAGCCAAACTCTGAGCACGAACCACAGCTGCATTAACGTCAGCAAGAAGCGTTGAGAAGCTTGCGGTCGCCGCGGCCGGTTGAGCTCTCACCACAATCTCCGCCCCGGCAGGGACGGAACTCAACACCGAAAAACTGGCTGCCTTCAGGCGACGGCGCACACGATTACGCACAACGGCGCCACCTACAGTTTTTGCAGCAATGAACCCGAACCGTGGGTGGACAGAGTTCGGGTTCATCACTATGTGCGAGACCGTTACCGAGCCAACCGCGCGCCGTCCACGACGGACAACACGACGGTACTCGTCAGCTCGCGTCAGCTTGTGGGCTGCGTCGAGCACAAGAAACAGTTACTACGCGGAGAGCTCGGTGCGTCCCTTGCGACGACGGTTTGCCAGAATGGCACGGCCGGCGCGGGTACGCATACGGAGACGGAAGCCGTGCACCTTGGCGCGACGGCGGTTGTTCGGCTGGAAAGTTCGCTTGCTCATAATTACTCCACGGGTGAGACTCCGCCACCGAGTACCGATGGGGACAACTGGGTGCCAGAAGGCATACGTCAACTGACTAAAAATACGACGTTCGCGCCCAACAAGCAAACCCTCCATGGGATCGCACATATCTATCCACAGGCTGCGAAGCGACTCGGATCAGGCACGTGCCACCAATATTACCCGTGTTTGCGGGCTCACGCATCTACTCTGGAGAGAAGCTCGCGATAGTTATCCCCAGCCTGATCCCAGGTAATCCCGCGTTTCCCACACGTTCGATGAAAACGGTGGATAACCTTGTGAGTAAACAAGGGGAGCTATGAGCAACGGGCAAGATCACATCGACACCATTTGGCAGGACATCGTTGGTGTCCTTGGCACAGACGACCGCATTACACCGCCACTTCGGGGATTCCTGAACCTGGTTGTGCCAAAGGGAATCATGGGTGGAACGCTCTATCTCGAGGTTCCAAACGAGTTCACTGCTGGACAGCTCAACGCCCGGATGCGCGCGTCGCTGATCGATGCCATCGGATCTATGAGTGACGCCATCGATGCAACGACATACGCGGTAGTTGTAAACCCGGAAATGATCGAAGAAGAGCCTGCCCCCGCTCTTCCTCTTCACTCCGGAACAGACGCTCAAACTCGAGATGCTGAGCCTGTTCAAGCCGCCCCGACACCAATTGTTGAGCCCACGCCCCTTCCCTCACGCGAGAACGATCCTCGCCTCAACAACAAGTACTCGTTCGACAACTTCGTCATCGGACAGTCAAACCGTTTCTCCCACGCAGCAGCGGTCGCGGTGGCAGAGGCACCAGCAAAGGCATACAACCCGCTCTTCATCTACGGTGACTCTGGTCTCGGAAAAACCCACCTTCTTCACGCGATCGGTCACTACGCAATCAGCCTGTTCCCCGGTGTTCGTGTCCGATATGTGTCGAGCGAGGAGTTCACCAACGACTTCATCAACTCCATCGCCAACAACCGCGGCGCCGAGTTTCAGGCCAGGTACCGAGACGTTGACATCCTGCTGATCGACGACATCCAGTTCCTGCAGGGCAAAGCAGAGACTCAGGAAGCGTTTTTCCACACCTTCAACAACCTGCACGACCACAACAAGCAGGTCGTCATCACAAGTGACCTTCCGCCCAAGGCGCTCACCGGATTCGAAGATCGCATGAGATCACGATTTGAGTGGGGTCTGATCACAGACGTTCAGGTCCCCGACCTTGAGACACGGATCGCGATCCTTCGCAAGAAGGCCCAGAGCGAAAAGCTGTCGATCCCCGATGAGGTTCTTGAGTTCATCGCTTCGAAGGTGTCCTCAAATATCCGCGAGTTGGAAGGCACTCTCATCAGAGTGACTGCTTTTGCCAGCCTGGGCAGGACGCCGATCGACATGTCGCTGGCTCAGACCGTGTTGAAGGACCTGATCACGCTTGACGAAGACAACGTGATTTCCCCCGTCGACATCATCAACACCACAGCGGCCTACTTCAAGCTTTCCGTTGATGACCTCTACGGCTCGTCACGATCCCAGGCCATCGCCACATCGCGTCAGATCGCCATGTACCTGTGCCGCGAGCTGACCAATCTGTCACTGCCAAAGATCGGCCAGCTCTTTGGCAACCGCGACCACACCACAGTCATGTACGCGAACAAGAAGATCAGCGATCTGATGCAGGAACGGCGTTCAATCTACAACCAGGTCACCGAGCTCACGAGTCGAATCAAGCAGGGTCACCGCTTCAATCGGTAGTCACCCCACGTCGCTAGATGTGCTCAACACGGCCTCCGTCACACGGTGACGGAGGCCGTTGTGCGTCCAGAGTGAAAAAGTTC
>JBQELM010000032.1:0-7307 GCA_052103915.1 Mycetocola sp.
TAAAAACCACCAAGACGAGCGGTGCCCATGGTCATACGGCGAATGCCACGCTGCTTGGCGTAGCTCTCGTTCGTACGAACCAGCTCAGAGCCAATACCTCTCCCCCTGGCCGACTCATCCACCACAAGCTCCTGCAGCTGGGCGGTGAGACCGGGTGTGTGAAGGAGCCGCGACACCGTCATCAGTGTGTAGCCAACAACAACGCCGTCTTCCTCGGCAACGTAGAGAACGTTCGTCTCGTTTTCCCGCCACCGAACCACGTTATTAAAGACTGTGACGAAGTCGTCCAACTGCGGACCCTGCGGTCCCGTTACCAGCTGGCTGCTCATGCCGAACACGGCCTCCAGATCACTCTGAAGGCCGCGTCGAATCACAACGGAGGACACCTTAGCGCCCGAAGTTCCCACGGTAGTACTCGTAGGTCCACCCAACGATGGACACAACAAGGAACGCAACACCGATGATCGAGAGCCAGAAGTTGCCGGCCAGACCAAGGAACACAACGGCTGCCGAACCACCAAGCATCAGCGGCCACCAGCTCCACGGGCTGAAGTGACCGATCTCAGGGTCACCGTCGTCAATATCAGCGGTCAGCGAGTCCTCGGGAAGAGTTCCGCCCTGCTTACGCTGAACCAGTTCAAGGTAGAAGGCGATAAACCCGGTCAGCATTGCCGTCAGGAGAAGCGTTACCGTTCCGACCCACTCCACACGACCGTGGTTGGGATCAACGATGCTCCAGAACGTGTAGACCGCTGACATGAGGAGGCAGAAAACCGCCAGCACCCACAGAATTGCCGCGTTGGACCGCATTACTTGACCTCTCCGGTTTCTTTGTCGATCACGGGCGCATCAGGCGCATCCTTTGCCGGACCAATTCCATGCGCCAGACCAGCAACCTCAGGGTGATTCAGGTCAAACGCGGGACGCTCGGACCGGATACGAGGGATCGAGGTGAAGTTGTGACGCGGCGGCGGGCAGCTGGTGGCCCACTCAAGTGACGCACCGTAACCCCAGGGGTCATCAACCGTGACCTTCGGAGCCTTCCGGGCGGTGATGTAGACGTTCAGGAAGAACGGAATCATCGACGCGGCCAGAACCATCGATCCAACGGTTGAGAGCTGGTTCATCCAGGTGAAGCCATCCTCTGGCGCGTAGGACTCGTAACGACGAGGCATACCCATCACACCAAGCCAGTGCTGAATGAGGAATGTCATGTGGAAGCCGATGAACAGCAGCCAGAAGTGCCAGTACCCGAGACGCTCATTGAGCATCTTGCCTGTCCACTTGGGCCACCAGAAGTAGAAGCCGGCGAACATCGCGAACACAACGGTTCCGAACACGACGTAGTGGAAGTGAGCAACGACGAAGTAGGTGTCGGACACGTGGAAGTCAAGCGGCGGCGATGCCAAGATGACACCGGTCAAACCACCGAACACGAAGGTGATCAGGAAGCCGATCGTCCACAGCATCGGAGTCTCGAACGTTACCGAGCCTCGCCACATCGTTCCGATCCAGTTGAAGATCTTCACACCCGTCGGAACGGCAATGAGCATGGTCATCAACGAGAAGAACGGAAGGAGAACCGAACCAGTCACGTACATGTGGTGAGCCCACACGGTGACAGACAGTGCAGCAATAGCGATGGTTGCGTAGATAAGCGTCTTGTAACCGAAGATCGGCTTACGGCTGAACACCGGAAGAATCTCGGAGACGATACCGAAGAACGGCAGAGCGATGATGTACACCTCTGGGTGGCCGAAGAACCAGAAGAGGTGTTGCCAGAGGATGGCTCCCCCGTTTTCAGCGTCATAGATATGAGCACCGAAGATTCGGTCGGCGCCAAGGCCAAACATCGCGGCGGCCAGCACGGGGAAGGCCATCAGGATCAGAAGCGAGGTAACCAGGGCGTTCCAGGTGAAGATCGGCATCCGGAACATGGTCATACCGGGGGCACGCATCGTGATGATGGTGGTGATGAAGTTAACGCCACCAAGAATCGTTCCAAAACCGCTCAATCCAAGTCCAAGGACCCAGAGGTTACCGCCCATGCCGGGCGAGAACGTTTGAGACGAGAGCGGCGCGTACGCAAACCAACCAAACGATGCAGCGCCGGACGGAGTCAGGAATCCACCGATGGCAATCAACGATCCGAACATGAACAGCCAGTAGGCAAACGCGTTCAGTCGCGGGAAGGCAACGTCAGGGGCGCCGATCTGGAGCGGCACAAGGATGTTCGCGAATCCAGCAAAAAGCGGGGTAGCGAACATCAGCAGCATGATCGTTCCGTGCATCGTGAACATCTGGTTGTACTGCTCACGGGACGCAAGAAGATGCAGACCCGGCTCAAACAGCTGTGCACGAATGATGAGCGCCATGACGCCACCGATGCAGAAGAACATGAACGAACCGATCAGATACATGTATCCGATGGTCTTGTGGTCAGTGGAGGTGATCCAGTTGACGAAGATGTTTCCCTTGCGATCAACCTTTGATCGGTTGAGAACCGATTTCTGGCCCTCGGGAATTTCAGTAATAACAGACATGCCTGAGTTGTCCTTTAACCCTCGTGGCCCTCGACTGCCGGCGCGGTAACACCGGGGAGGTTCTGGTTACGGTTGTAATCGGAACCAAAGTCGCCCTTGTTTCCGGCAGCGGCGAGCTCTTCGAGGTAGTCCTCGTACTCGGCCTCAGACACAACGTTGACGTTGAAGAGCATGAGCGAGTGGTACTCACCGCAGAGCTCAGCACACTTACCGGCGAAGGTTCCTTCACGGGTCGGCGTAAACGACATGTAGTTGGTCTTACCCGGGATCATGTCCTTCTTGTACAGGAAGTCGATCACCCAGAACGAGTGCGCAACATCGCGCGACTCAAGCTGAATCTTGACCGTCTTATCAACGGGAAGAACAAGCGTCGGCAGAGAATCCTGGTCAACCGAACCGTCTTCAGCGGGCTCAGCCTGCTTGCCGGCGTACCAGACGTCGTCGCCATCAACCGAGTCGTTGTACACGAAGTCCCATGCCCACTGCTTGCCGTACGCGGTGATGCTGACATCCGGGTCTTCGTACTGGGTTTCGATCGCCTGCTGGTCACGAGCGGTAAAGGCGAAGAAGCCAACCACAAGGATCAGGGGAACAACCGTGTAGAAGATCTCGATCGGCATGTTGTAACGCATCTGCGGGGGCAGACCGGTCTGACCCTTGCGCCGGCGGTACGCCACCATTGCCCAGATCGTCAGACCCCACGTGAGGATTCCGACACCAAGCAGGACAACCCACGCCCCAACCCAGAGCGATCGAACCGCCTCGGTGTGGTTAGTGACCGGTGTGGCGTTTGGGTCTTCAAACCCGGGGAGGAAGCCACTGAGCTCTGTCTGAGTACAACCGGCCAGAACCACGGCAAGCGTTACTGCTACCGGGATCGCTGCCCATCGAAGTCGACGATTCGTACGCACCTGGGACCTTTCGAATACGCTGTTCGTTCCCTAGTAGTCTAGCCGGAAGCGAACACGGCCTCGTGACCACGCGCTAGGCGGGTCGCTGATCCATCCGCATCACGGCCCGGCATTGCGGGGCAAAAAGACGCAGAACGGGCCCGTATCCAAATGTGGATACGGGCCCGTCTTCAAAAAATTCTTAGCTGAAGCTATCTCCGCAGGCACAGCTCCCCTGCGCGTTGGGGTTGTCGATCGTGAAGCCCTGCTTCTGAATCGTGTCCTCAAAGTCGATGGATGCCCCGTCAAGGTACGGAACGCTCATCTTGTCGACGACCACTTCAACGCCATCAAAATCAACCGCAACATCTCCGTCAAGGAAACGCTCGTCGAAGTAGAGCTGGTAGATCAGGCCGGAGCATCCGCCCGGCTGCACAGCAACGCGCAGCCGCAGATCATCGCGGCCCTCCTGCGTCAGAAGGGAGCGCACCTTGTCTGCCGCGTTGTCGCTCAGCAGCACACCGTGTGCCCGCTCGCTTTCAATGGTGTCAGTCATGAAATCTCCTCTGTACGCCGGTGCTCGCTCACCCGCACCGATCACAACACCAACTCTACGCCTCAGGAGACGTTTGAGCAGTGTTACTCAGCTCAAGTTTTGCCAAGAAGAGAGCTTCGGCTGTCACCGACTTACGGAACCCCTCAACGTGAAGTGATTCGTTTGGAGAATGTGCACGTGAATTGGGGTCCTCCACACCGGTCACAAGGATCTCGGCAGCCGGGAAAGCGTCAACAAGGTCCGCGATAAACGGAATAGATCCGCCGATTCCCAACTGGACAGGGGCCACTGACCACGCATCAGCCAGCGCCTGCGTCATGGCTGATACCGCCGGACCATCGGTGTTGACCAGGAACGGATCACCCAGGTCCACGTCACTGAAGTCAAGGGATGCACCAAACGCCGCGTTGTTCAGCAGGTGACTCCGAATCCTCTCGTACGCATCCTGCGCGGACTGGCCCGGCGCAACCCGCATGCTGACACGAACAGTGACGGCAGGGAGAAGGGTGTTTGATGCCTGGTCGACGTCCGGCGCGTTGATGCCGGTGACCGTGATGCTCGGTTGGAACCACAGCCGAGATGCGACGGTCCCCCGCCCAATGTCCGTGACCCCGTCAAGAACACCCGCTTCATCCCTGAGCCGTTCAATTCCGTAGTCGGGCGTGGACGCATCGTGGCTGTGAACGCCGGGGACAGCGACGGCGCCCGATTCGTCCCAGAGCGAATCAAGCGTCCTGATCGTCGCAAGCATCGCATCGGGAACAGCTCCCCCAAACATGCCCGAGTGTGAGGCATGGGCCAGGGTCCGAACCGTTAACGCGAATGTGACGTTCCCTCGCAGCGCGACTGTGAGCCCGGGCGTGTCCTCGTCCCAGTTGCCCGAATCAGCAACAATGATCGCGTCGGCTTCCAGGTCGTCAGCGTTCTGGGTAAGGAACGCCCCAAACGAACGGGACCCAAACTCCTCTTCTCCCTCAATGAAAAGTCGAATTCCGATACCAAAATCGTCACCAATGGCGTCCGTGAGTGCCCGGATGGCACCGATGTGGGCCATAACTCCCGCCTTGTCGTCGGCAGCGCCGCGCCCATAGATGCGGCCGTCTACAAGCGTCGGCTCAAAAATCGGGGTCTCCCAGTCCTCCTGAAGCCCCGGAGGCTGCACGTCGTGGTGCGCGTAGAGAAGCACCGTTGGATATCCCGGCTGTGCATCCCGCCGAGCAACAACCGCCGGCTGTCCCAGCTCTCCCCCACCATCAACGGGCGCTTGACGAATATCAACCATGTCGAAGATGCCGGTTGAACGGGCCAGGTCAGCAACGGCTTCCGCGCTGCGTCTGACCTCTGCGGGGTCAAATGCACTCCACGCAACACTGGGGATCCGGACGAGGTCGCCCAGTTCCTTAATGATTCGCGGGAACTCCCCACGGACGGAAGCATCAATCGCGGACGGCACGGACGGGTCAGGGTTCGGTGAGACAACACTCATGCGAGTAATCTTAGAAGGACCGCAAAAACAAGGATCAGACGTGAGCAAACGAAGCATCGGCGACGAGAGCGCGCCAGAGACACTGTCAGACACCGAATCGGTGAGCGCTGGCAAGGGAAAAGCGACCCCAACAAGGAAAGAGCGTGAGGCCGCGAACCGTCGCCCCCTTGTGCCCTCAGACCGTAAGGAAGCCAGCCGCCAGGCAAAAGCCCAGCTCGCTGAGGAGCGGGAACGTGCACGAATCGGTCTGGCCGCTGGTGACGACCGTTACCTCCCGGCCAGAGACAAGGGCCCGCAGAAAAAGTGGATCCGTGACTACGTCGACTCCCGCTTTAACATTGGCGAGTTCCTGATCCCGGTCATGTTCATCGTCATTTTGGCGACAGTGATTCCCTCGCCGCAGTTCCAGTCAATTGTGATGCTTGTTCTCTGGGCCTACTTCCTGCTGTCCGTCCTTGATGCGGTCTTCCTTGGTGCACGTGTCAAGAAGCGGATCACCCAGACCGTTGGTGCAGACCGCGTTGAGCGTGGTGTGCGCTGGTATGCGGCCATGCGCGCATTCCAGCTGAGGATTCTCCGTCTCCCCAAGCCACAGGTGAAGCGGTGGAAGCCCATCGAGGATCTCAAGGGCTAAACACTCACGACCAGTTGTGGGCGGGACAATCCAATCGGATTGTCCCGCCCACTTTTGTCGTGTGCTGTGCCACTGGGTTGTCACGTGGCGCAGTCATCCTTTCTAGCGCAGCAGTTTCTCAAGGCCTCGGTTGATTGACCTGGCCCAGAGCGGACCACGGTAAAGAAACGCGGTGTAGCCCTGAACCAGGGTGGCGCCCGCCTTCAACCGGAGAAAAACGTCCTCTGCCGTATCAACACCACCTACCGAGATAACGCACATCTCGTCAGGCACGCTCTTTCTCACCCGCTGAAGAACCTCGATGGACCGCTGCGCGAGCGGTGCACCGGAGAGCCCTCCAGCTCCCGCAGCATCAACAATTGACTCATCAGTCAACAGTCCCTCACGCGAAATCGTGGTGTTTGTCGCGATGATGCCATCGAGTCCGATCTCAACGACCAATTCAGCAATTCGATCAATCTGATCGTCTTCAATGTCTGGAGCGATCTTGACCAGGAGCGGCGTGCCACCTGCCGCATCCTTCACAGCCCGCAGAAGCGGTTCAAGCTTGTCCAACTCCTGCAGACCTCTCAGGCCCGGCGTGTTGGGCGAGCTGACGTTGACCACAAGGTAATCGGCGTGGGGAGCAAGCAGCGTTGTGCTTGTCAGGTAGTCGCCGACAGCGTCGTCAACCTCCGTGATCCGGCTCTTGCCGATGTTGACGCCGAGGACCGTATTTGCCCTCCGTGAACGGAGCTTTGTCAGACGTGCCGCCACCGTGTGAGCGCCGTCGTTGTTGAACCCCATCCGGTTGACAACAGCACGGTCGGGAATGAGCCGAAACAGTCGCGGTGTCGGGTTCCCCGGTTGCGCATGGGCTGTGATCGTACCGATCTCTACGTGCCCAAAACCGAGCGCACCCAAACCCTCGACGGCACGCCCCTCCTTATCAAAACCGGCCGCAATTCCGAACGGTGTCTCAAAACGAAGACCGAGAGTGTCAACATGAATATCGCGCCGGGGCCGCGTCACACGTCCAACGAGTGAGCTGAGCTTGAGCGCGGACACAGTCCTGATGACATCAAAGGCCATGTGGTGCGCGCGCTCCGGATCAATCCGGGTGAGAACCGTTCGAAAAATGAACTCGTACATGCAGGGGGAATTCTTTCTCAGTAGAGATCGTCTAGTGGGCGTGGGATTCGCGGAGCGCCGCAATAGC
>JBQELM010000032.1:7317-11437 GCA_052103915.1 Mycetocola sp.
AGATAGGCGACCTCATCGAGCTCACGAAGCGGTGTCAGAATCGCCAGCCCAATGTCGTTTGCATCAATCTGTGATGCTCCCGTTTGCCGAATGCTCTCCTCAACACGCTGCGCCAGAATCGCCAGGTCAGAGTCGGTCACGGGCCGACCCTGGCAAGCCTTACGAACGCCCGACACGATCTTGTCTCGGCTAAACAACTCACCAACGCCGCTACGTTTAACCACGCTGAGGCTGGCCGTTTCGGTAGTGCTAAAACGGCGACCGCATTCGGGACACTGTCGTCTCCGACGAATGGAAAGGCCGTCATCGCTTGTGCGTGAGTCAATGACCCGAGAATCAGGGTGCCGACAAAAAGGACAGTGCATACAGTTGCTCCGTTCGTTATGCCTGCGCGGCCGGGGCAAAGCGCTCTGTCACGGCTTCACCGTGAGCAGGCAACCCCTCGGCAGCTGACAGCGCAGTAATCAATGACGCACTCTGCTCAAGACCGGTGCGCGAATACTCGATGATTTGCTGTGACCTCAAGAAGCTCATCGCTCCCAACCCGGACGAGAATCGGGCCTGTCCCCCTGTCGGAAGGACGTGATTGGACCCTGCCATGTAATCGCCGAGGCTCACCGGGGAGTACGCGCCAAGGAAGATCGCGCCGGCATTGGAAATCCCTGAGAGCACGGCCTGGTCGTCCCGTGTCTGGATCTCAAGGTGCTCGGGTCCGTAGTGGTTACTGACGATCGCAGCGGTGGCCAAATCATCAACCAGGACAATCGCCGACTGCGGGCCAGCCAGCGCGGTCGCAACACGGTCAGAGTGCTGAGTCTGCTGCTGACGGACGGCAAGGGCCTCCCCCACGCGCGTGGCAAACTCCTCAGAGTCAGTGACAAGGACCGACGCTGCTGCCTCATCGTGCTCAGCCTGAGACACGAGGTCCGCCGCAACAAAACCGGGATCTGCAGAGTCGTCTGCGATCACAAGGATCTCCGTTGTTCCCGCCTCAGAGTCGATACCAACAACCCCGCGAACCAGGCGTTTGGCAGCCGCCACAAAAATGTTGCCCGGGCCCGTCACCACGTCAACCGGTTTAAGTCCAACGTCGGGCACGCCGTAAGCAAATGCACCAATGGCGCTTGCTCCGCCGATCGCATACAC
The DNA here is from genome assembly GCA_052103915.1 of Mycetocola sp. Lineage (GTDB taxonomy): Bacteria > Actinomycetota > Actinomycetes > Actinomycetales > Microbacteriaceae > Mycetocola_B. Next base: position 8,464 of record JBQELM010000032.1, read on the forward strand.
CTCATCAATTCCAAGCATTCCGGCAACAGCCAAAATTGTGGGGTGAACAGAACCACCAAACTCACGCTGCGCAGGCGAAGCCAAGGCAATTGATCCGACTCCGGCGACCTGCGCAGGAACCACGTTCATCACAACGCTTGAGGGGTACACCGCTTTACCGCCGGGAACGTACAGCCCCACCCTGCCCACCGGCTGCCAACGCTGGTGAACCTGCTGACCCTCACCGATTGTTGTCGTGACGTTGGGCGGAACCTGTGCCGCACTCACCGCACGAACTCGTTCAATTGCGGTCTCGACCGCACGGGCAACGGACGGGTCCAGCTGGGCCACGGCATCGGCGATTTCTGAAGCCGGAACACGAACATGCTGCGGCGCTCCACCGTCAAACCGTTCGGCATGTGCCCGGAGAGCGGCTACGCCGTCCTGACGGACGTCAGCGATCAGGAGCGCTGCGGCCTCAGCGGCTGCGGCAACATCCAGCTCTGGTCGGGGAAGGGAGAGCGCAAGTGTGTGTTCTGGCGCGTTACGAAGATCGATGATGTTCATCATGGCTGACACAGCTTATCGCGCGTGCCCTTCATCATGGTGCAGAGGCCACGCTCATCGACGGTTGCAGTCGTGAGCTGACGGCCAGCCGACCTCCCCGTACTGCCCTGTCGAGAAGCGGCCACCCTCTGCCGACAACTAGGCCCGTTCGAACCCCTCGAGGTCTCCGACCACCCCAATGCTGCCGTCTTCGCTCCGAATAAGAAACTCTGTGCCCCTGTCCTGAACGACCAGCGCCCAGGCGGCGGGTGAAATCATAAAAAGGGGCTCACCGGAGTCTTCGCTAATGACTTGCCGAGGCACCGGAGGAAGAACCCAGAACGGCTGCACCGTTGGTTGCTCCATGGCCGTCGCGTCTTCAGGAAGCAAACCGGTGGTTCCTGCCTCAGAGGAGACGTGATGGCCGGCCCGTTTGGGGACTTCGCCAACGATTTCAGCATCGTCAACGACGGGAATGCCCTGCGACCCAGCCAACTCAGCTGCCATCCGGGCATCAGCTTCTGCGAGCGTTGTGGCGGCTTCTTCCATCGTCATTGCGGTGGTGACGGTACGGCGATAACGCGGGGTTGCGCTCCGCCACTTTGCGACAGGCACAAGCTCAAATTCAAGCGCCCCAAACGTCGATGAGAGCGCCCGCCGAGCCACAGGATGGGCTTGGGACGCAGGCCGACGAGAAAACTCTGAACGAAACGGCGCGATCCGTGGCGCCGCGACGGATACCCCACAGAGCAGAACAGCTCCAACGATCGCAGCGACACCCCACACACCTGATTCGGGGACCGTGACCAAGCGAACAAGTGAAGCCATCAGAGCGATCGATGCTGCAACAGACATGATCTGATCGGGCGACAGCGACCCCCACCGCCACACCTGCGCAGGTGCTAAGCGGCGCGCAATAAACAGGATAATCGCGAGGAGAAGGACAGGAATAACCAGGATCATCAGGCCGGCGTGGAGCAGGCCAACGACCGATGCCTGCCCAACCGCGACGCACACAAGCACCGCGGACATTCCGATGGCAAGTAGTTCACGCAGAGTGAACCGTGACCGAGCGGAATGAACGGAAACGGGGGCGGCCTCCACTCGTGCCGCCACCGGCGTATCAGAACCATCACGCTCGACCGTCACCACGTATGTCCCCCCAACAACACGGCGACCCCCGTCGCCAGACCCGATTCTTACTCAGCCCAAACAGTTCGGGCCAAGCAAAGACTTCAACTCACCAAACAAGTCTGCACTGACCTTCACCGGATGTGGAACCTCAAATACCCGTGCAGTCTCCCCCTTGACAAGCTTGAGACGCACCTCGGTTGGCCCACTGTGCCGTTCAAGGATCTCGGCAAGAGAAGAAATCGTTGCGTGTGTTGCCCGACTCTCCGTGATGAAAAAACTCACAAGGGCTTGGTCGCCCTGCTGTTCAAAAACCGGAGTCGAAATACTGTTGGCGTGCAGATTCATCCCGTCATCCCGACGGGACACTCGACCACGAACCACCACAATATTGTCGGCAACGAGCGAGGCAGAAAACTCCTGATATGCCTTGCCCATGAACATGACGGTTATCTCACCGCCAAAGTCCTCAACCTGGATCATGCCGTACTGGTTACCTGAGGCCTTTGCAGTCCTGTGCTGAACCGACGTCACAAGTCCCGCGATCGTGACCTGTTCACCATCAGCGATGGTCTCCGAGGCCAACAACTCTGCCAGCCCAATGGAGGCCGACTTGGCAAGCTGGACCTCCATCCCGGCAAGGGGATGATCTGAGACGTAGAGGCCAAGCATGTCGCGCTCAAATGCAAGCTTGTCACGCTTGTTCCACTCCGGGCGCACCGGAATGGCCGACATCGCGTCGTCCTTTTCTCCCTCGTCAAAGAGACTGTCGAAATCGAATCCGACCTGCCCCTTCGCTTCGTTACGCTTATCCGCAACCGCCGATTCAACGAGACCTTCATGGACCTCAACGAGTGCTCGCCGGGTTGAGCCCATGTCATCGAAGGCTCCCGCCTTGATGAGCGATTCAACTGTTCGCTTATTGGTCGCTTGAAGCGGGACCTTCTTCAAGAAGTCACCAAACGAATCAAAGCGACCTTTTTCGGTGCGAGCCTGAACAATGCCGTCAACAACGTTGAACCCAACATTGCGGACTGCCCCCATACCAAAACGAATGTCCTCACCGACGGCTCGGAAGAAGCCAATCGATTCGTTAACGTCCGGCGGAAGAACCTGAATTCCCATCCGTCGGCACTCGTTGAGGTACAGGGCCATCTTGTCTTTTGAGTCGCCAACGCTGGTCAGGAGCGCAGCCATGTACTCCGAGGGGAAATGCGCCTTCAAATACGCGGTCCAGTACGAGACCATTCCATATGCAGCGGAGTGAGCCTTGTTAAAAGCGTAATCAGAGAAGGGAAGCAGAATATCCCAAAGCATT
>JBQELM010000033.1:0-11313 GCA_052103915.1 Mycetocola sp.
GTCAGCCCCGCGGTGAACCAGCGCTGGCGTTGCTCGCTTGATCCGTGTGTCCAGCTGTCGGAGTCCACCCCACCGGCCCCCGCCGACTGGATGTGATCGTCGCCAACGGCCGCCGCGGCATCAAGTGCTGAAGCGATCTGCGCCTCTGTTGGTGGTTCAAGCAGGGTGTTTCCCGATCGGTCCGTTGTCTGTGATGCGCCGCGAACCCACGCGCCCGCATAGCAGTCGGCCTGAAGCTCCAGCCGGACGGAATCTGACGACGGCCCCGTGCCCTGCCGGTCAGCGCGGTCAAATGTGCCGGAAATGTTCTGAATGTGGTGGCCCCACTCGTGGGCGGCGATGTACAGCTCGGCGAGTGGCCCGCCCTCCGCGCCAAACTGGGAACTCAGCTGGCCAAAGAAGGAGGTGTCGATGTAGATGGCCTCGTCCCCCGGGCAGTAGAAGGGACCAACGGCGCTGGAGGCGTACCCGCACGCCGTGGATGTTCCCGCTGAGAACAGATAGAAGTCAGGGGAGTGGTAGGTCTCGCGCGACAGCTGCCCGTAGGACTCGGCCCAGAAGTCGTCGAGGGAGACATAGGCCGCACTCATCCGGCAGTCGGCGCTTGAGTTGGCGTCGGCGCCGGTGGTGCACTCCTGGCTGAGGTCTTCCTCTGTGATGGTTCCGGTCTGCCCCTCGATGGACGAACCAAGCCCCGCCGATCCGCCCAGCAGTCCGGACAGATCAACGCCGAGGAACTGCCCGATCAGGACGATCGCAAGAACACCAAGGACACCACCACCGACGGCGATACCTCCCGTTTTGGCTCCGCGGCCTGACCCGCGCCGGGACACCCGTGATGAGCTGATGTCAGAGTCGGGGTTAAAGGTCATGTGGGATCCCTCCGGCGTGTGAGCACATCGTATCCGGCGGGGGCACAATGGTGGGGTGCTTCTGCTCAGCGACCTTGTGACCTCGCCCGCCGTGGAGTGTGCACCCCTCCTGCTTGGCTCCCACATCGTGGCCACGGGTCCGGACGGTGACGTGACGGTCAGGGTGACAGAGGTGGAGGCGTATCACGGCAGGGGCACCGCCGGTCCCGTTGACGAGTGCTCGCACGCGCGCATGGGCCGCACCGACCGCAACGCCAGCATGTGGGGCCCGCCCGGCCACTGGTACGTGTACCTGAACTACGGCATGCATCACGCACTCAACCTGGTCTGTTCACCGAGCGGGACGGCGAGCGGTGTGCTGATCAGAGCCGGTGAGGTGGTGGCCGGTCACGACCTGGTGCGGTCACGTCGCGGAGATAAACCCGGCGCCCATCTGGCTCGCGGGCCGGGCAATCTGGCTCAGGCGCTGGGACTGACATCCAGACGGCTCGACGGGTCGCCCGCCCTGGGCGGGGGAGAGCTGACGATCAGCCTGGCCGACGTGGCGGTGAGCGAGAACACCAACCGCATCCGCTCAGGTCCTCGCGTTGGCGTGAACCCGGCCGCGACCGGAGGGACCCTGCCGTGGCGCTTCTGGCTCGATGGGGACCCCACCGTGTCGGCGTTCAGGGTTGGCGGTCAGCCGCGCAACGCAGGCGCGGCAAAAAAGTCCCGCTCCAGTTCGGCCGACCGGTAGAAGTCGGCTGCGGCCGCCGCCGCGCTGGACGGAGATGCCGCCACGGCGGCCTCCGCAATCACAATGGCCCGATCGGTTGCCCGATCAAAACCCTCGTCGGCGTAGCTGGCCAGCCAGTCGTCGTAGGGGTGGTCCGCGTGACGGGCTGAGCTCAACCGCCGTCCAATGTCACGGTAGATCCAGTAGCAGGGCAGCACGGCTGCGGTGATCCTGGCGTAGTCACCGCTGTCGGCTGCGGCCATCAGGTGGTCAAGGTAGGCGCGGGTGGTCGCGGCCGGCTCGGCCGCGGGGGCACCGTCAAGCCGGGAACGGTGCAGCTCCATCTCCGCCGTGAGGCACTGCTCGGCCGCGTCCGCCCAGAAGCCGCGCTCGTCCTCGGTCGGGGCGTGCTCTGACGCACGCTGGAGGACACGCGAGTACAGGCCAAGGTAGATGGCGTCCTGCTCAATGTAGAAGCGGAACTGGTCGCGCGGGAGTGTGCCGTCGGCCAGCCCGCGGATGAACGTGAGCTCATCCGTCTCCGCACGGACAATCGCAGAATCGGACCACCACTGTTCCGTGTGGCTGTGGCCCTCGTCACGCACAGGCAGGTGGGCGATCAACCGGTCCGCCGACGACTGTGAGGAGAGGGAACCAACGCTGTGATTAATCGGCCCGTTGCCGGTGCCAACGCTCAGTTCCCCCGAGTGTCTGATTGCCTCGCCCAACCACGCCTTCACGACAGAAAACGCGCTCGTCACGTCCTCGCCCCTGCCCAAGCGGGTGGCCAGAGCGCTGGAAAGCGAGCAGCCGGTGCCGTGGGTGTTGCGGGTGCTGATTCGCTCGGACACAAACTCCACAATCCGAGGCTCGGAACCCGTGGCATCAACAATCGCGTCGGGGCTCAGTGCGTCGTCCAGATGGCCACCCTTCACCAGGACAACAACCCCGGCCGAGCGCGACAGGGTGAGTGCCTGCTCACGAGCCTCATCCCAGCTTTGCGCCGGGACGGTGTCAGCCAGAATCGCCAGTTCGGGAATGTTCGGCGTGACGATGGTGCAGCGACGGCACAGCTCGCGCACCAGTCGCTCCGCCGACGCATCAAGCAGCCGGTGCCCGCTGGTTGAGACCATCACGGGGTCAAGCACAATCGGAACATCGGCCAGTCCCGGCTGACCGTCCAACCAGTCATTCAGCTCGGCAACCAGGTCCGTTGTGGCGAGCATCCCGATCTTGATGGCGTCAATGCGCACGTCATCGGAGACAGCGACAAGCTGGTCGCGGAAGAATTCCCGTGGCGGAATGTGAACGCCTCTCACCCCGATGGTGTTCTGGGCGACAAGAGCGGTCACCACGCTCATTCCGTACCCACCGTGCGCTGCGATGCTCTTCAGGTCGGCCTGAATACCCGCCCCACCGGTGGGGTCCGTTCCGGCAACACTGAGGATGTTGGGGACGATCATCAGCGCACCCCCTGGGCGAACCGAGTGGTGAGGTCACGCGCCGCGGCCTCCGGGTTTGCACTGGCACAGATCAGAGACACCACGGCGACACCGTCCGCTCCGGCCCTGGCCAGCGGGGCGGCGTCGTCGACGGTGATCCCACCGATGGCCACACACGGAAGATCCGTCAACGCACGGAGCGAGGCAAACCCACCGACCCCCAGGGGCGTCGGGTGATCCGGCTTGGTTGAGGTGGCATGAATGGCACCGATCCCCAGATAGTCAACGTCCTGCGCTGACGCGGCGGTGATCTGCTCGGGGGTGGCAGCACTCAGGCCAAGAATCGCGTCAGGACCGATGATGCTCCTGGTCTGCACCGCGGGAAGGTCACTCTGCCCGACGTGCACACCGTCAACCGCAGCCCCCGCGGCACGGGCCGCGAGGAACACGTCAACCCTGTCATCGATGAGGAGCGTGGCACGGCCATCAGTGACCTCCGCCAGCCGGAGGAGAAGCGCATACAGATCACGCAGTGGCGCCGACTTGTCCCTGAGCTGAACCGTCCTCACCCCACCGGCAATCGCCTGCTCAACCGTGGCGACCACACCGCGGTCACCGCAGAGCGCCGTGTCGGTGACCAGGTAGCTGGCCAGGGACCCGGCGGGAATCCGTGCGCTCATCGGACGATTGCCCGGTCACGCACCATCTCAGGGGAGACGGCATCAAGGCTGTCGAGCAGGGCGACAGAGAAGCTGCCCGGTCGGGGAGCAAGCGCGGCGGCACGCTCAGCAGCAACCGTGTAGACGAGGGTTGCCGACGCGACCGCGTCACACAGGTCACCGCCGCCCGCGGCAAAGGCGGCCATGACGGCACCGAGCACACAGCCACCACCGGTGACCCTGGTGAGCAGAACGTCACCGTTGTGGATGCGCACCTCGCGGTCGCCGTCGGTGATCAGGTCGATCGGTCCGGACACGGCGACAACAGCCCCCAGCCGGGTGGCGAGCTCCCTGGCCGCATCCCTGGCATCCTCGGTGCCCGCTGTTGAGTCTGTTCCGCGACCGCCCGCACCGGTGCCGGCAACGGCGAGGATCTCTGAGGCGTTGCCCCTGATTACGGTCGGCCTGAGCTGGAGCAGCCGCTCGGCCGCCGTGGTCCGCACCCGCAAGGCGCCAACAGCGACGGGGTCAAGGACCCACGGTGTGCCCGACTCGTTTGCGGCGGCCGCGGCCTCGTACATGGCCGCAACGGTGTTCTCCTGCGGCGTGCCCAGGTTGATCAACAGCGCGTCGGCGATCCGGGCAAAGTCGCCGGCCTCACCCGGTGCATCGGCCATGGCCGGTGAGGCACCGAGGGCCAGAAGTGAGTTGGCCGTCACCGTACTGACAACGGTGTTGGTGATGGCCTGCACCAGTGGCGTGCTGGACCTGAGGCCCTCCAGGCGTTCACCGGCAGTGGTGGGTAATGCGTGCAGCGTGCGACGAGTCATCGCGACATTCCTCCGCTCGTTCTAACGAGATCAGGTTCTCGGGTGTGTTCTCAGCCCCGGTGGGGCACCCCGTGTCTTCTGCCGTCAGCCTAGCGGTGTTTGTGTGACCGTGTCGACCACGGTCACAACCCGAGCGACTCACATACGCGCTCGGGCATATCTTGCTGCCTGCCGCTCCGTGGCGCTACTCCGCGCCCAGTGCCCTGGCGATTTTTGCCACAGACGACGAGGGCCTTGCTCCGGCCGCCAGGACAACGGCCTCGACCGCGTCAAGCAGTCCACCCGGCTGGTCAGCACTGTCCGGCGCACCGTCAAGGAGTTCAACCTCCCACTCGCGCCAGCTGCGCTCCGTGCCGGTTGCGGCCTCAACAGCCGTGACGTGGTCGTCGGCGATCTCCGCCATCTCCAGGCCGTTCGCGTCGAGCAGAACAACGGTTGTCCGTGTGGTGATCAGACGGGCGAGTGGCACAAGCTCCGCGTCGCCGAGGTGCGGTTGAACAAGCGCACGCAGTTCCGCGGGAACCTCATCGTCATCGCCATCTCCCAGAGGCCACTGCTGCTCGTGACGGACGCTTCCGGTCGCCGTCTTGATGTGCCAGCCCTCATCGTGACCACCCACGCGGTGGCGAACCACAATGCGCTTCGGCAGAAGCACACGGTCGGCGCTGTCCAGGTAGGTGGCGTCAAGCAGCGCCGTTCCGCGGTCACTCACCGACGCCACACCGGGAACACCGGTCAGGTCAGGAACGCGGCTGTCCTGGTCAACGTCATACTTGCGTTCGATTTCGATCCCGCTGTGTGAGCTCATGGCATCCGTTCTACCGGCTGAGTGCACCCCCTGCACCTCGCCGCGCGGCGCAGCCCGGCATCAACCGGTCAGAGCAGCCTGACGCCATCCTGAAGGCGGGTGCGCACGTCAAAGGCGTCCTCGATACTCAGACGCTCGCCCGGCCGCACACCGTTACGCAGCACCATGGGAAGGGCCGAAAGCCGGAGCACACCAGACCCGGCTCCGCGCCCCCGGGCAATAAGGTCGAGCGGCAGCTCAAGCGCATCGTCCGGCACCACAACAAGCTGGGCCGTGAACTTCACACCAACACTCCGGCCCAGGGACCGGCTGGCGCGGGTGAGTGAGCGGAGCGGGCGTTCATCACCGACGGTGTCGCCGACAAGCTCACCGCGCGACAACCGCACCTCAGCACCGAAGTCTTGCGAGTTCAGTGCAAAAAGCCCCGCTGGCCCCAGCACAACGTGGTCGATTTTTTCGAGATCGCGGTCGGTGGCGACGTCGTTCCAGATGGTGAACCCGATGCCGAGCGCACTGACCGTTCTGGCCGTCGCCTCCTCCGCCAGGGCCTCGGCCAGGAGCCGCCTGATGGGCGCTGGTGCGCTGTGCACCAGCGAGTCGGCGTAGGGGTCCGCAATCGGATCCCCCAGGCCAACCCACTCCCGGAGCGCGGAAAGGTAGCGTTCGCGCGACAGGCCTCCCGGGTGGCCGTAGGAGCGCGCCTTCACTCCGGTGCGTGGCGCGGCAGCGGGACCGCCCGGTGCATAGCTGGACACAGTTGGACCGCCGCCAGCCGAGCCACCGGTGAACCGCGCCGATCCACTCGGAGCCGGGCCGCTTGTGCCGTCGTACCGTCTGCGCTGCTCCGGGTCACCGATCAGTGACCAGGCGTGCTGGACGGCGGTGAACTGCGCATCACTTCCACCGGTGTCGGGGTGGCTGCGCCGCAGCGCACGACGGTAGGCGGTTTTCAGTGCCTCATCGTCGACGTCGCGGGAGACACCAAGAACCTCGTACGGGGTGGGGTCGGCCGGGCTTGGGCTCACGGGGTGGGGCACTCCAGTCGGGAGGGGATCGGTCTGGTTTCTCACGATACCGGGCTTGGCTGACGGATTCTCTCAGGAATAGCCGACAGCATGATCGGGTGCCCCTCTCCGTGTCCTCCGCGCTCCTTGACCCCAGCTGGCCGATCACACCGATCCTTGCGACGGTCGGCGAGTACGCCGCGGGGATCGGACTGATCGCCGCCGTCGTGCTTGTGCTTGGTGGTGTTGCCCTGTTTGTGTTGCGGCCGCGGCGCGTGCCGCTGCTGTCTCGGGTCCTGCGCTGGGCAGCCGTGCTCACCGTTGTTGGCCTTGCCCTGTGGATTGTGATCCTGTTGCTCAGCACCGTCGGCGGTTCCGCCTAGGCTCGACGCATGACTGACTCCGGCTCCCTCGCACCCGATTCCGTGTACGAGGAGGCCCGTGGGGTTCTGCGCGAGCTGACCGGTCGGGCAGACGCCGACCTCCATCCGGGTCAGTTTGAGGCGATCAGCGCCCTCGTCGAGCGGCGCGAGCGTGCCCTGGTTGTGCAGCGCACCGGCTGGGGTAAGTCGGCGGTGTACTTTGTGGCCACGCGGCTGCTCCGGCGGCAGGGAGCCGGTCCCACGCTGCTGATCTCCCCGCTGCTTGCCCTGATGCGTGATCAAGTTCAGGCCGCTGCGCGCGCCGGGGTGAGGGCTGCGGCCATTAACTCGGCAACCGCGCACGAGTGGGCGGACATTAGCGCCCAGCTTGATGCCGATGAGATCGATGTCCTCCTTGTGTCGCCTGAGCGTCTCAACAACCCACGGTTCAGGGATGAGCAGCTGCCGGCCCTTGTGCGTCGTCTTGGCATGCTTGTGGTTGACGAGGCGCACTGCATCTCCGACTGGGGTCACGATTTCCGACCGGACTACCGGCGCATTCGCGATCTGATCGCTCAGCTGCCCACCCGCATTCCTGTGCTGGCCACAACGGCGACGGCCAACGGTCGCGTGGTGGATGACGTGGCCGAGCAGCTGTCCGGTGGGGGAGCGGTCACGACGATCCGCGGTTCCCTTGCCCGGGCCTCCCTCCGGTTGGGTGTGTGTGATCTGCCGTCCTCCGAGCTCAGGCTCGGCTGGCTGATCGAGCACCTGCGTTCCCTGAACGGCAGTGGAATCATTTACGCCCTGACCGTCTCCGCGGCAGAGGACACCGCTGCGGCACTGAGATCGGAGGGGTACGAGGTTGAGGCTTACACGGGGCGAACCGACCCGGATGAGCGCGCCCGTCTTGAGGATGCTCTGCGTGACAACCGCGTGAAGGCCCTGGTGGCCACGAGTGCGCTCGGCATGGGGTTCGACAAGCCTGATCTCGGTTTTGTCATTCATCTGGGTTCGCCGTCGTCCCCGGTGTCCTACTACCAGCAGGTGGGTCGTGCCGGTCGTGGCGGCGCCACCGCCGATGTGCTCCTCCTTCCCGGTCGGGAGGATCCAGAGATCTGGCACTACTTTGCGACAGCGTCGATGCCGGACCAGGAACGGGCAACGGCCGTTCTTGACGCCCTCGCCACGGAGTCGGATGGCACGGGACCGCTGTCGGTTGTGGCGTTGGAGTCTCGGTCATCGCTGAAGCGCAGTTCGCTCGAGATGCTGCTGAAGGTCCTTGACGTTGACGGGGCGGTGTCGCGCGTCTCCGGTGGCTGGGTGCGGACCGGAGCCCCCTGGGTGTACGACGCCGAGCGCTACCGCCGGATTGCCGCCGAGCGGGTGGCCGAGCAGAACGCGATGCTGGATTACCAGCGCGGCGCACTCTGCCGGATGGAGTTCCTGCAGCGTCAGCTTGATGATGAGAGTGCTGCACCGTGCGGTCGATGTGATGTGTGCGCGGGCCCGTGGTACCCCAGTGGTGTCAGTGAGGCCGCAGACAGGTCGGCGCGGTCTCGCCTTGACCGCGTGGGTGTTGAGCTGGCTCCCCGCGCTCAGTGGCCCTCAGGCACCGACCGATTGGGCGTCCTCGCCGAGTCGGGCGCCGCGCTCGGTCGCACCATCGCGGTGGAGGAGCGGGCGGAGCAGGGCAGGGTTCTGGCCCGGCTGAGTGATCTGGGCTGGGGTGGTCCGCTCCGCGAGCTGTTCGCTTCGGGAACGCCCGACGGCCCTGTTCCACCCGCCCTGGCCCAGGCCTGCGTTCGGGTGCTGGCGGAGTGGGACTGGGGAATGCGCCCCGCCGCGGTGGTGTCCGTCCCGTCCCTGCACCGACCACAGCTGCTGGATTCCCTGGCGACGGGCATCTCAACCGTTGGCCGAATCCCGTATCTGGGCGCGCTCACCCGCACCGATGCGCCGGGTGGTCAGCCCGGCGGCAACAGTGTGTTCCGGCTCGCCTCCGTGTGGGGAACGCTCTCGGTCTCGGCCGACCTGGCCCAGCGGTTGGCTCACCTCGCCTCCGAGCAGCCGGGCGCACCCATCCTGCTGGTTGATGACCTGGTTGATAGCCGGTGGACCATGACCGTTGCCGCACGGCTACTTCGGCGTTCGGGGGCCGCAGCCGTATTGCCGTTTGCGCTTGCCGCTCAGGGTTAGAACCGTGCGGGCCGAGCGACTCACACAGGAGTAAAAACGTGCGGATGGAGGCACCGCTGCTGTACCGCGGTGAGGAGCGTCGCCGGCGTCCCTAGCCCTCGACCGGAACAGCACGCAGGAACGCGTCAGACATCAGCGCCCGAACTCGAGGCAACAGCTCGGCGCTGAGCGCGTCAGCATCCACCTCAAGCAACTGCGCAATCGCGTCGCTGATCACTCCCGCGCTGAGTTCACCGTCGCAGGCACCCACAAAGGCAGCCAGACCGGTGTCAAGCGGGATCGTCCGGGCAAAACCGGCGCCCTGGTGCAGGGTGATCACGGTGGGGTCCTCCGCGCCCGGCCAGTAGTGGCGTTCCTCTGTGACGTCCGACGCCACACGCAGCCGGAGCTCACGCAGCTCTGCGTCGCCGAGCGCAGCCTGGGTGTCCCACCCGGCGAGGGCGTCCTGCAGGTGTGCACCGAGCCCCGCCGGTGCGTTGGTGAGTGCCGTGTGCAGTCGCTCCTGGCGGGCCAGTGCCGTCCGTGTGGTCGCCTCCGGGCGGCGGAGCAGAATGTAGCCAAGTCCGATCTGCCTGACGCCCCTGTGCTCAAAGTCGTCAAGCCAGGCGCTGTACAGCTCGTCGAAACGCTCGGTTCCGCTTCTGGTGCCGCCGTCCCTGATCCAGGTTTCGGCGTACTCGGCCGGGTCCTGAAGCTCACGTTCGATGATCCAGTGCTCGCTCCTCCCGGCCCAGGAGGCCACCCGGTCCATCCCTGTGGCACCGTCGCGGTACTCCCAGTTTCCGAGCATCTGGAGGACCCCGCCGGGGGTCAGGTGGTCGGCCGCACCGGATACAACGGCCTCAACGATCCCGTCCCCGATCAGTCCACCGTCGCGGTACTCGTAGGAGGGGACGTCCTCACGACGCGGTGTGATGACAAACGGCGGATTGGTGACGATCAGGTCAAACTGCTCACCCTCCACCGGCTCAAACAGGCTGCCGTGTCGGAACTCGATGCCGTCGATGCCGTTCAGTTCGGCATTAAACCGGGCAAGGCGAAGCGCCCGCTCGGAGATATCCGTTGCCACAACGGTTGTCGCCAGTCGGGACGCGTGCATCGCCTGAACGCCGCACCCCGTCCCGATGTCGAGCGCGCGGTCAACGGTCCGAGGCAGCATCAGTCCGATGAGGGTTGTTGTGGCACCACCAATTCCCAGCACGTGATCCTCATCAAGGGCACGCCCCAGAACCATCTCGCCCAGGTCCGATGCAATCCACCAGCTTCCCGCACCACGGGAGTCGATGAAGGTGTACGGCCGCAGGTCGATGAGGGCACTGACCCGCGTCTGCTCCGAGTCCTGGCCAAGAATGCCGTGCTCGATCAGGTCGGTCAGCCGGCTGTGGCTAAAGGCCGCACCGGCGTCCGACGCATCAACCGACTGCCCCAGGATGAACAGTCGGGCCAGGGTGATGAGCGGTGTTGAATCGGCGTCGCGCAGTGCGCGGACGGCGGGAAGACGCTCCGACCGGTGCAGCGCCGCCTCAGCCTGCTCACCCCAGAGCTCCGCAACGGCGGGAACCGTGTAGCCAGCATCGGTGAGGTCCTGGCGGATGAGGGTGATCAGACGGGAGGGAATGATGGTGTGCACCCCTCTATTCAACTGCACGCTCCCCGGTGTGCGGCACTCGCCTCAACGGTGTCCGTCCTCTACCCTTGAATCGTGCCAACTACCAGGAGCCTCGCTGACCTCAGGGCAGACGCACGCCTTGAACTCTCCGTCCTGGTTGAGCATCGTGCCCGCGGTGGCGAAGATCCGGCTGAGTTCCTTCCCGAACTTCCCGCCATCGACGAGATGGTGGTGAGCACCATGGTTGACGAGTTACTTGTCAGCAGGGGGCTTGCCTCAGAGTTTGCCCTGGCCAGGCTGGCATCACTGTCCCCGCTCAGCGACGCCGACGAACACAGGGCAAACGTTGACCGCATTGAGCTGATGCTGCTGCGAGACATTGCTGAGTCCCACCCCGATCTGACTCGCGCGGTCTGGGCGATGATTGGCCGCATCGGCCTGTGACGGCTGATCAGAGCGCTGTCATTCGGCCACGATTGGTCCAGCACCCAGCCTGTCGCCATACAATCGGGGGATGCCGGTTCTGACCCCGGCACCCACCCCTATGACTGATCACCGTGCCAGAGGCTTATCGCGGACCGCTATGGCGGCCGCGCTGTCTGTGGCGACCCTGCTTTCGGTGAGCACTCCGGCTCTGGCTGATCCAACGCCCCGGCTGTCCACAACGGTTCCAGTGTCCCGCACAGCGAGCACAGCAGTTGAGGTCACCGCCGTTCCCACCGAGCGCGGAATTGTGGGGAATGAGGACGCGGTTCCGGTCAGGATTACGGTCGAGAACACGGGGACGACAACGCTTCCGGCCGGAACGGTGTC
>JBQELM010000034.1:0-2467 GCA_052103915.1 Mycetocola sp.
ACCCGGGACACCTCGTCGGTGTCGCCCGCACCCAGCCCGTGACCCACAAGCGCCTGCGCGGCGATCGCGAGAGCGTCGAGGGCAAAGGCCGCGGTCGAGAAGATCGTGATCACCAGCTGGTATCCGGCCAGCGACTCCGTGCCCAGGCCCGTCGCCACCCCCACGGCGATCAGCATGGCGGCGCGCAGGCTCGCCGTGCGCAGCAGCAGCCAGCCACCGGCCTGGGCGGACTCGCGCAGACCACTCGCCAGCGGGCGCAGCCGGGCCCCCGTGCGGCGGACGTGCCGCCGAACGACAATCAGGTACGCCGCGACCATGCCCCACTGGGCGATAACCGTTCCAAGTGCCGACCCGGCGATGCCCAAACCGAAACCGTAGATCAGGACCAGGTTGAGCACGGCGTTGGCGGCAAAACCGATGACGGCAACAACCAGCGGCGTGGTGGTGTCCTGGAGGCCACGGAGAAGACCGGTCGCGGCAAACACGATCAGCATGGCTGGCACCCCGGCCATCGAGATCGACAGGTAGATCTGCGCCTGCTCACTCACGGCGGCATCCGCACCAAACAGCGACACCAGCCAGGGGGTGGCCAGCGCACCGGCGGCGGCCACCACAATGCCGATGAGGACGGAGAGCCAGACCGCGTCCACCCCGGCCGCAACAGCACCCATCCGGTCGCGGGCGCCCAGCCGCCTGGCCACGGCCGGGGTGGTGGCGTAGGCCAAGAACACCAGCAGCCCGATGATCGTCTGCAGCACGGCGGCGGCAATGCCCAGCCCCGCAAGCGGAACCGTCCCCAGGTGCCCGACCAGGGCGGAGTCGGTGAGCAGGAACAGCGGCTCGGCGATCAGCGCACCCAGCGCGGGGACTGCCAGTCGCAGGATTGATCGGTCAATGGCACGCACGCGTCAAGTATCGCGTGTGCCGGGGACAGGCGGGTTCCGGGTGACGATCGGTAACGCGATCCCCGACGGCCAGCGGTGCCGAGCGATGCGGTGTGGGCTCAAGTCACGTGACGGAGGCGGGGCATGGAGCGCGCTCCCGCGGTCAATTCAGCGGGGGCGCGGCAGCTCGGTGAGCCCGTTCAGCTCCCTGGTTTGAGTCATCGCGTCAACGACGGCGTCGGGCTCCCAATCGTCGGGGACTGCGAGCAGGGTGCCCGCGCCCAGACGGGTGACGGTGACACCGTCAGCGACGGCGCCGATGGTGGCGACCTCGTCAGACAACCACAGCCGGTAGCCCGCCGCGACCAGCCAGCCGCCGCGACGGGAGAGACGGTTGACCGGGTTGATCGACAGCACCACCTGGAGTGGATTCCACGCGGACACCATGGCGGCGATCACCGTGTCCGCTGAGGGCAGCGGCAGGGGGCGGCCGCGACCGGTCGCCAGCGTGATCGAGGACGTCGCCCGGGGCAGCCGGCGGCCAACCACGTGTGCTCCGGCCGCGGCGCTCAGTCGCACGTTGGTCTTCTGCGCGGCGTCCATGAGGCTGAGGGAGTACCCGTCGGCGAGCTGCTTCTGCCCCGATCCGGCGTTCACCCGGCCGCGAACCAGATCGGCCTTGTGCTCCGCTGTTCCCGTCCAGCTCTCACCCATCGGTATGGTCCAGGAGGCGACACCCACCTCGGTACCGATCGTCTCCGCACACAGGTCAAGCTGCGCGGCCAGCCACTCGGGGCTTTCGTGCGTGCGCGCCCAGCAGGCGCTCACGGTGTAGTCGGGGGAGTCGGCAAGGGTGTCCACGATGTCCTTCCGGTTGAAATCTGGTTGAGCGCTGGTCCAGGTCTGTACCTGTTCCGGCCCTGTTCCCAGTCGTGATGGTGGCCCCGGGCCACCGTTCTCCGCCCGGGACGGGAGCACAACGCTATGCCATCGGACCGGGTCCGCGCTGGTGCCTCCGGCTGAGCCCGTGTCAGCATGGCGGAATGACCAACACCGAGCGGGCCGATACGCCGTCGGCCGACTATGTGCGTCCGGAACTCCCCCACGCGGAATACCTCGACGAGAACGGGCAGGTCATCCGCTACGGAGAACGGTGGTCAGGCTCTCCTCCGGAGGGCAGCTACTCGGTGGCCAGCCACACCGAGCGCTACGCCGTTCTTCACACCGTGGCCACTGCCCTCATCAACCACCTGGTCGAGCGCTACGACGTTGACGTCACGGATGACCTGACCGTTGGTGACGACCTGGTGCACCCGTTCCCCGGTGCGCTGCGTGCCGTCCGGATTAGCCCGCGTCGGGCGGATGCCGCCGAGCTCAGCATTGTGTTCACCGACTTTCCCGGTATCGCCATTCACGCTGGGGCGCTGCACGACTCGGCCTATCCAATGTGCGGGTGTGACGCCTGCGATACCAGCGCCGAGGGCGAGGTGGAGGAGCTGGAGGAGCGTGTCCTTGCCGTGGCTGACGGTCGGTTTCAGGAGGGCATCACCTCTGGTCGGAACGCCCGGGTGTGGGAGAGCGTC
>JBQELM010000034.1:2477-11263 GCA_052103915.1 Mycetocola sp.
TCGACTTTCCAGATGGCGGAGCGTCGACCAGGGAGTCCTCCACCGACGATGATGATGCTGACCGGCTGGCTGCGGCCAGCCGGATCCTGGACGCACGGCAGGGGGAGTGGCAGGCCTGGCCGCTGCGTCCGGCCACGCACTAGCGACTGCTCAGCGCGACCCTATTGCCCTCACTGTCGCTGAACTCGGCAACGATCAGGTCGTCGTCCACCGTGGTTGGCGGGTAGAGAACCCCTCCGCCGTGTGCAACCGCGAGCTCCAGGGTGGCGGCGACATCCGGCACGGTCACGTACACCCGCGTCCCCGCCGTTGAGGGGACGTAGCTTTCGCCGTGCATGAGCGCGATCACCGCCCCCTCGCCACCGGGGGCGTCGTCCAGCAGGCAGGCCGCGTGACCGTCAAGAACGGTGCGACGGGTGGGGGCGTGCAGGACGATGCGGTAGAAGCGTTCGGCACGGTCAAGGTCAGCAACGGGGATCTCCACGTAGGTGGCGCGAATCCGGCTCGGGGTCATACCCGCCATGATAGAAGGTCGCGTCCGTGTCCCGGCTGTTCGACGGTCGGACCTCGGCCAGGCTCGGTCTGTGCGTGGGGTGTGCTCCGGTCCGTGGTGCATCATTTTGCGCCTAAAAACCAGATTTACGACCCGTAAACGTGCCCTGAAAAGCACTGGTGCTTAACGCTTTTATTTTCTTACTATCACCCGGTTTATCATCCTGTATCGTTCCAATTTCACCCACCCCTGAATGGGGAAAAGCGTTTACAGGCCACAACGCTCTCCTTAGGATCTCGACATAAGCCGACAGGTGCAGGGGAGATCATGTCTGATACTGAATCCTTTTCTCGTGACGATATTCGGGAGCTTGAGGAGCTGTCTCCATTTGAGCTCAAAAGCAAGCTCAAAAAGATAGCCAGCGAGCACGAGCGTCGGACCGCCTACCTGATGCACGACGCCGGCGTGGGTAACCCTAACTTCACCGCGTCAACGCCGCGCGAGGCGTTCCTGCGGATGACGTTTTTTTGCCCTTGAGGACGCCCGCGCCACCAACGAGTGGAGCCCGGAACTCATCGGGGTGCCCCGTCAGAGCGGCATCGCGGAGCGGTTCAGGTCGTGGCTCAAAGCACACCATGGCGAGAGCGGCATCGAGTTTCTTGGCCATGTGTTCCGCTGGGGAACCCAGACCTGCGGCTACGAGCCCGACACCTTCGTCTGGGAGCTCGCCGACGCGGCCATGGGCGATCACTACCCCGATCCGCCGCGCATGCTCACGCACATCGAGGACATGGTTCGCCGGTACCTGGTGCAGGAGATGGGCAGCGGGTTTGGGGACGGGGGTGTTGACCTTTTCGCCACGGAGGGTGGGAGTGCCGCCATGGTCTACATTTTCCGAACCCTGCTGACGAACGAGCTGATCCACACCGGCGACAAAGTGGCCATCATGACGCCCATTTTCACGCCGTACCTTGACCTGGCGGCTCTCTACGACATTGACCAGGTGCCGATCGAGGCGGGTGTCATTCGTGACGGCGGAACCCACTCCTGGCAGTTTTCGGACGCGGAGATCGACAAACTGCGTGACCCGGCCATCCGGGTGCTGTACTGCGTCAACCCAACCAACCCGCCCTCGTACCGGATCGCTGATGAGACGCTGGAGCGGATCGCAGACGTTGTCCGGAAGGACAACCCGAACCTGATCATCGTGACCGACGACGTGTACGGCACGTTCTCGGACGGGTTCCGCTCGTTGGCCAGTGTTGTTCCGCAGAACTCGATCCTGGTGTACTCGTTCTCCAAGTACTTTGGTGCGACCGGCTGGCGGCTCGGCACCATCGCGATTGCCCGGAACAGCCACCTGGAGCAGTTGCTCGCTGAGCTGCCAGAGGACGTCAAGAAAACGCTTGATACCCGCTACAGCTCGCTCACACTCGAGCCACGGGCACTGACACTCATCGACCGAATTGTGGCGGACTCGCGTGAGGTCGCGCTGAACCACACGGCGGGGCTCTCGCTGCCGCAGCAGCTTCAGATGGCGATGTTTGCCGCCTTTTGTGTCCTTGACACTCACGGTCGCTACAAGAAAGCAACGCAGGCGCTCATTCATCGCCGTTTGACCGACCTTTACGCGGCGGCAGATATTGAACTCATTTCTGACCCCGAACGGGTGGGATATTATGCCGTCTTTGATTTTCTGCCCTACGCCGTAAGTGATTATGGTCCCGAGTTTGCCGCCTACCTTCAGGCGAATTATGAACCGAGTGACATTCTTTTCAGGCTCGCGCAGCAGACCGGAATTGTTGCCATGTCTGTGGGGGGATTTGGCGGGCCTCCCTGGGCGATTCGTCTCTCGATTGCCAACCTCGACGACAGTGCATACGGAGACATCGGACGTGCGATGCGCGCCGTGGCGCTTCAGTACGTCGACGAGTGGAAACAGCGCGGCGACACCACCAGCCCAACCAACCCACCCGCCAGCCATCAATAGGGGGAACCCATGTGCACCTCGCTGTCCTACGTTGACGCCTCCGGCGCGCAGTACCACGCGCGGACGCTTGAGCTTGATGTCTCTGAGCCGTACTTCGTGACGTTCGTTCCGTCGGGAACGGGCTACGCCTCGCAGGCCCCCGGCCACGACGCCGTGAGCTTTGTGACCACGCGCGCGTTTGTCAGTGTGTCATCGCCGAGCGCCGCGCCGCCGGCGGGGCAGGGGCTGGGGCTTGACCTGCTTAAACCGGTTGAGGGCGTGAACGATGCCGGACTCACCTTCACCCTGAACGCCTACCCGACCGTTGACCTGGGCGGTCACGACGACTCAACCGCTGTCCTTGAGGCCATTGATCTGGGCTCGTGGATCCTCGGCATGTTCACGACCGTGGCGGAGGTGACCTCGGCACTGGCCGACCAGCCGATCCACCTCACCCGCTTGCAGGCGGTGGGCAACGTCCCGTTCCCCTTCCACATTGGTGTGAGGGACCGGACGGGTGCCGAGATTGTCATTGAGTGGGTTGATGGAGTGCAGCACGTGTTTGACAACCCGGTTGGTGTACTCACGAACTCGCCCGCCTTCCCGTGGCACCTGACCAACCTGGGCAACTGGTCGCACCTGACGAATATCGACCAGCCCTCGGGGCAGTTCGGCTCGCTGGCGGTCGCCCAGCCCGACCCGGGAATCGCGACCGCGGCACTGCCGGCATCAAACACCGCCGTCGGACGTTTTGTCCGGGCCGCGTACTACGGGCGCTTCGCGGAGAAGGTCAGCGACCCCGATGCCGCGCTCACCCTCGTCTCTCGCATCATCAACAACTTTGACCGGCCGAGGGGCGCAACCGTTGACCTGCCCGGCGGTCCGGTTGGTGTGAAGTTTGAGGGCACTAACTCGTCGCCGGCCGGGCAGAGCACCGAGTTCACCGCGATCACCAACGTCACCGACCTGGCCCGCGGACGCTTCCTTGTGCGCAGCTACGAGGCGTTCAACTACTCGCGTTTTGACCTGGACCGGCTGGCCAGTGTGACCGCGCCACTCATCCTTCCGCTTGGACGGCTTGACCCGTTGGGCGGGGACGCCAACGACCAGCTCCTCGCCACAGCATGACCGAGCAGCACTGACCGCACAGCACTGACCGAGCAGCACTGACCACCCGTACGTCACTCAGGAGAGAAGAGTCTTATGCCAAAGAACTCACAAGCTCCGACCGGAACCGGGGCAGCAGCCGGGGGCAAAACCGCCACGGGCTCAGGCGGAAAGGGCGGTCAGATCGGCCTGGTCTCCGCCATCGCCTTCGCCGTTGGCACCATGGTTGGCGGCGGCGTCTTTGCGCTCTCCGGCATTGTGGTCGCAGACGCCGGGCCGGGGGCGATCATCGCCTACATTGTCGCCGGTGTTGTCATGATGCTGTCGGCGCTGTGCTTTGCCGCCGTGGCCAGCAGGGCAAAGCCGGGGGACTCGGGGTACGGGCCCGTCGGAACGGAGCTCTCACCCGTCTGGCGGTTCATCACAGAGTGGTCGTTCTATCTGTGTGGTGTCACAAGCGTTGCCTACGTGTTGATCTCGTTCGGAAGCTACCTCAAGTACTTCTTCTCCGGCAGTGACGCGCTGATTGTCGCCATCGCGGCGGCCATCGCCCTCATGCTGCTCAACTTTGGGCCAACCGGGTTTGTGGGTAAGGCTGAGACGGCCATGGTTGTCTTCAAGATCACCGTCCTCGTCATCATGATCCTGTTTGCGCTCATCGCTTTTGCGCCGCAGCACTTCACGCCATTTGTGCCGCACGGCACGGGGTCGATCCTGTCGGCGACCGCCATGCTTTTTGCGGCATATACCGGGTTCAACGTGGTCACCAATATGGCCGGTGCGATCAAAAATCCTCAGAAGAACGTTCCGCTGGCGATCATGCTGTCGCTCGCCATCGTGGCCGTGATCTACATCGGTGTGGCGGTTGCCCTCGTGTCGAGCGGGATTGATTCAGAGAAGCTCAAAACGCAGGGACTGGCGCACGCGGCCGAGGCCATCGGTGGCCACTTCGGGGTCGCCGTGTTTGCTGGAACGCTTGTCGCCATTGCCGCGTGCGTCTCAACCCTCTCCGGTGCCAACGCGAACCTGCTGGGTGCGGCAGAGCTTGTGGGGCGGATGTCAGCCGAGCGGGAGATCCCGTCCGGCCTTGGCCGGCTGAGCGCCAAGGGCCACCCCGTCCGGTCCGTCGCCATCAGCGGGACCATCGTGGTTCTGCTGATGCTCACCGGGGACATGAAGATGATCATTGTGTTCTCCAACGTCACGGCCATTGTCGCCATGGTTCTTGTTGACCTGACAGCGTTCCGTATGGGGACCAAAAAGTGGGCTGGGAAGGGAATGAAGCTGCCGCTTGGCTGGCTGATCCCCGCCCTCGCCGTGCTTGCAGCACTGGCGCAGTTGCCGTCGCTGGTGTGGTGGCAGGTGCTGATCGGCTTTGCCCTTGTGGCCCTCGGGTTTGTGATCTACGCGTTCAAGGGCTCCGGGTCGCACAAGGCGATTGCCGAGGAGATCAAGGGCAACTTTGACCGGCACGAGACGCCGTTGCTCCGCTTCTTCCGGCGCGACAAGCAACCGTACACGCGGGACTGATCTGGTCGTCACACACGAGCGGGCACCGGGGAGAAAACCCGGTGCCCGCTCGTTGTGGAGGAGCGCGACGCTCAACTGTTGAGCTTTGTGCCGACCTTCTCCAGCGCGTGGGCCACACGACCGGCGTCCGCGGTGGCCTCGTCACCGAGGTCCTCCTCGTACTGGTCAATCCTCTCCAGCCCAACAACAACGTGGCGGGCCGCAGCCGTGGCGTCACGTTCGATGTCGACGGTGACCCGCTCAAGTGCGCGGGCGACGTGCTTCTCAGCCGACACCTCAACCTTGGCGACGTGCTCGGCGTCGCGCTGGGCACCGGCATCCGACCGGCCCGCGTGCGCGCGTGTGACCAGGCGGTCGACGGCGCTGTCAACGCGGGCGTCCTCCTTCTCGACGATCTTCTGCAGGTAGGCGATGTGGTGGTCGGCAAAAGTCACATCACGGTCAACCTGACGGGCAACGTGTTCGGCTTCCCTGCCCTCGCGCTTGTCGGCATCGGCGACCTGCTTCTCCAGACGCGTGATCTCCTGCTCGTAGACCTTCACCGCGTGATCCGCTGCGTCCGAAACCTGCTTTGCCCACTTTTCGACGTTTTCGCTCATGGTTCGTCATCTCCCTGGAGTCGGTGCATGGCGTGCTGCCATGGCCCAACCCTACGAACGAGTGGGCAGGCGGTGGCGGCATTTCATCCGGGCAGCCACCCCCCGCCCACCCCGCTGTCACCCGAGAAAAACCGGGACTGATCGGGCGTCGACCGGCACCGGCTCACATCCGCTGAGGTGTGCCGGTCGTCGCCGCTAGTGCGAGTGCTCGGCCGGAGGGGTCTGGCCGTCGGTGAACTTGAAGGCCAGGCGGCCGTGCGCGTAACCGCCACCAGCCCTGATCGCGGTGGCCACCCACGCGGCCTCGGCCAACTCCGCCTCGCTTGCACCCGCGGCAACAGCCCGTGAGCTGTGGGCATCAATGCAGTACACGCACTGGGTGGTGATGCCAACGGCGACGGCGATGAGTTCGCGGAACTTCAGCGGGATGGCCCGACCCTCTGCCGCAAAAACGGTCTGGTCAAAGGCGGAAAAGGCCTTCAGAATGTCCGGCGTTGTTGCCTTGTACACGCGGGTGTAGTTCTTGTCATCGGGGTGGGGTGCGTAGTCGTTCACAGTGCTCCAAGTGCTCGGGGTGGGCGGGACGGTGCCGACGATACGCCGCACCGGGGGCCCGGTCACGACCGCGGACCCGCCCAGCGTCACATGAAGACGTGCACCGTCGTCCGGCGTCATCTGCCGTGCGGCGTAGCCGCCCAGGTTAAGTCGGCGTTACATCTGGCGGATCGGACGCTGAGCGTGCCTAGCCTGGAGACGTGGATACACGAGGAACGGTGCGGGCTTTTCGGGGACAGCTGCGCTCCGGCTCGCGCCGAGTGCAGGCCCTGCTCCCCACCCTGATCCAGCTGGCCCTCGCGGTCACCGCGGCCTACGCCGCCGCCCACTACGGGCTGGGACACGAAGCTCCGGCGCTGGCGTGCACGGTTGCGCTGTCCAGTCTGAGCCTGAGCAGGGATGCCCGGCCGTCGCGGGTGGCGCAGACCGCGTTTGCCATGGTCATGGGCATCACCCTGAGTGCCACGGTTGTGGTGTTTTTTGGCCGGGGTGCAATCCAGATCCTTGTGACGCTGCTGATCGTCACGAGCGCGGCCACCTTCCTGTCCAAGAACCCTGCCTTCGCGATCAGTGCCGGAACCCAGTCCCTGCTTGTCGCCGTTCTTGCTGACCCGCCCGGCGGCCCCTACGCCAGGGCGCTTGACGGCGCCGTTGGTGGCGTGGTTGCCCTTCTGGTGACCGCCGCCCTTCCCTATGCGCCGCTGCGCCGAGCACGCTGGGCTGGACGCGGTGTGCTCGACGGGTTGGGGGAGAGCAACGAACTCATCCGGCGGACGCTGACCTCGGGGAACCCCGAGCATGCCCGCCAGGCGCTCACGCACCTGGAGCAGCAGCGACCGGCGCTCGCCGCCTGGCGGGTCTCCGCCGACGCGGCTGTGGCCGTGGCCGGGTTCTCGCCCGTCTCCCGAGCCGAGCGGATGGCCTGGCGGCTGCGTCAGAGCATGTGTGACGGTACGGACCGCCTGCACCACGACCTGGTGATGGTCGCCCGGCGTGCGGCGGCCGTCACGGAGCAGGGAGGCCGTCAGCCCAGGGCCGCCGTCGTGGTGCAGGCGATCAGTCAGGCCATTGCCGGGTTGCGCTACGACCATGACGGCGCGGTGAGAGGGTCGGGTGATCAGCTCAGCCGCGCGGTTGTTGCGTCGCTGGACGAGGCGGCGACGCACAGCTCCGTTGATCGGGGACTCGTGGCCATGCTCCGGCCGGTTGTGGTTGACCTGCTGGTCGCGGCGGGGCACACACCGGACCAGGCCAGACAGGTACTCACACCGGTGGAGGTTGTTGTCACGACGGGGATTGAGCTGCCACCCGAGCAGCGGTGACGGATCCTCCTCCCGGTGTCGGGACCGGCCTCACCGCGAGGGTGACGCTCACTCCGGCTCGGCCGGCACGATGATCAGCTCAACGCCGGTGTCCCTCAGCTCTGCCGCGGTGACGGGGCTGAGGTCGGAGTCGGTGATGATGACGTCAACGTCGCTGTGGTCGCCGATGTGATGGGTGGCGGTGCGGGCAAACTTGTCGCTGGTCGCCACAAGCATGACACGGTGTGAGACCGCGATCAGCGCCCGCTTGAGGTAGGCATCGTCCGGGTCGGCGACGGTCAGGCCCGTGGCCGGATCGGCCGCGCAGGTGCCAAGGACGGCGGTATCAAAGCGCATGCCGCGAACGGCATCAACAGCCTGGGCGCTGGAGAAGCTCAGGTCGCTGTGGTTGACCGGCCCTCCCGGAACGGTGACGGTGTTACCGGGGTGTGCGGCCAGGACGGCGGCTGCGTGCAGGGAGAGCGGCAGGGCCGTCACCCCTCGATCAGCAATCGCGACGGCCACCGCGTGCGCTGTTGTTCCGTTGTCGATGACCAGGCTGTCCCCACTGTGCACGTACCCGGCGGCGGCTTCGGCCAGCCGGCGTTTGACGCCCCTGTTCTGTTCCTGCCGGAGCGCGAACGGGTAGTCGGTGCCCCTGGATACCGGCGATGCTGCGCCACCCCGCACCCGGCGGATCGCGCCCACGGCGGAGAGCGCGTCCAGGTCGCGTCGGATGGTGACGGCGGATGCGCCGGTCAGCTGGGTGAGCTGGTCGATGCTGAGCTGCCCGTCACCCACCGAGCGAATGATCGTTTGGTGGCGAACTGATCGTTGCATGTGATCATTCTGCTTCCTACGGTGAACAAATGTCATCCCCACTGCACCGACCGGTTCGGGCCGTCACCGGCGTTGGAATCATGTTCGCCAGCAACGGTTTTGCCTTCGCCTCCCTGCTGCCCTGGTACCCGCTTTTTGCGAAGGAACTCCAGCTCAGTGCCACCCAGTTTGGCTTCATTGTGGCGGCGTTTGCGGTGGGGTCCGTGCTCTCGTCCGCCGCTCCCACGCCGCTCATCGCGCGCTGGGGTGCACTGCGGGTCGGCGTTGTGGGGACGGCCCTGCTCGGTTTTGGGATTGCGGCGGCGGCGTGGGCGCCGTCAGGGCTTGTGCTGGCGATCACCCTCGCAACGGTTGGGCTGTTCGACGCGATTGTTGACGTGGCGCAGAACGTC
>JBQELM010000035.1:0-11106 GCA_052103915.1 Mycetocola sp.
TCAAGGACAGCACGTGCCGCGGCATCAACAGCATCGGCATCGGGCGCCCCCGGTTCGGCCAGGGGGAACCAGGCATGACCGTCTACGGGCCACTGCGCCAGAAGCGGAGCGCGCAACGAGGCACACACCAGATCAGCCGGAAGCGCGGGAACAAGACCGATCAGGTCTGACTCGTGTGAGCCGTACCCGTGCAGCAGAATCAACAGATCGCGTCCCGCGCGTTCCTGCGGCGGGACAGACCAAACGGTTGCGCTGTCATCAATGTGGACGCTCATGCGACTCCTCGGGTAGGGATCTGCTCTCAGCGTAGACGGAGCCACCGACACAGGTGTGGGATGACGGCGTGCCGCTGGCGCGGTAAGAATGGAGCATGAGCGTTCGCACACCGGACCCCGATCCGATCCCCGAGCAGGGCAGCACACCCAATCCGGCCTGGCTGAGCGATATTGAGCTGGCCAGGGTCCGCGAGCGGATTCCGCTCCTGTACGTTGAGGCGGTCCCCGTCCGGGTGGACGGGCTGGGCACGGTGACAGAGATCGGTGTGCTTCTGCGGGCAACAGCGCTGGGCGAGATGACTCGAACGATTGTCTCTGGGCGGGTGCTCTACGGTGAGACCGTTCGCGAGGCGCTCTTCAGACACCTGGAAAAAGACCTGGGACCCATGGCTTTCCCCCTGCTCCCCGCCTCACCCGTGCCGTTCCAGGTGGCCGAGTACTTCCCGATTCCCGGAGTGAGCCCGTACACCGATCAGCGCCAGCACGCCGTTTCTCTTGTGTTCATTGTTCCTGTGACCGGGACCTGCCAGCCCCGCCAGGATGCTCTTGAAATCACCTGGATGTCACCGGAGGAAGCCACGTCCTCGGCCATCGTTGATGACATGGAGGGCGGTCGCGGTGCGCTGTTGAAGGCGGCCGTCGCCTCCCTCGGCTGCATCTAGTCGCAACCTTCCCCACAGACAAACCGGGGCCCCGACCAGCGTGTGCTGATCGGGGCCCCGGTCTGTGGGTCACCGCGAGCGGCGACCGGTGTGCTTAGCGTGGGCTTGATGCGCGACGGTGACGGCGCTCGCCGCCGCCGGTGGACGGGCCAGCCGAGCTGCTGCTGTGGCGGACGGTTGAACCGGATCGGGTCCCGGCGCCCGCGTTACGGCCGTCGCGGCGTCCACCCGTGCCTCCGGCAGCGCCATCGGAACGGCCTGCGCCGGAGCGAGCAGACCCGCTCCGTCCGCCCTGACCGCGGGTGCCCTCGGAGGATGACGAGGAACCGCTCGACCGGCCGCCGCCGTTCCGGCGACCACCGGAGCTCTGACGCTGCGACCCACCAACACCCTCGGCGCGGGCCTCGCGCTTGCGCTGGGCGTTGCGGCCCTGCGAGCCCGCGGCACTCTGGCGCTTCTGCTGCTCGTGCTGGATGGGGGCGGGCTTCACATACTCGGCCACCTCGCCCACAAGCTCGGTCACCTCGGTCGAGTCTGCGGCCACTGCGACGGGCGTGACACTGATCTTGGCCTTGCGCAGCAGCTTGTTGAGGTCGTCCTTCTGCGTCGGAAGGCACAGGGTGACAACGTCGCCCTCGCTGCCGGCGCGGGCGGTCCGACCGGAACGGTGCAGGTACGCCTTGTGCTCCATGGGCGGGTCAACGTGGATGACCAGCTCAACGTCGTCAACGTGCACACCACGGGCGGCAACGTCGGTGGCGACAAGGACCTTGACGGTGCCATCACCAAACGCGGCCAGGTTGCGGTCGCGGGCGGCCTGCGACAGGTTTCCGTGCAGGTCAACGGCTGGAATGCCCTGAGCGGTGAGCTGCTTGGCCAGCTTCTTGGCGTGGTGCTTCGTCCGCATGAAGAGGATGCGGCGGCCACGGCCACGCGCGAGCGCCGTGATCAGGTCCTTCTTCGCCTCAACGCTCGGCGTCTCAAACACGTGGTGGGTCATGGCGGCGACCGGCGAGTTGGCCTCGTCGACCGAGTGCAGGACCTCATTGTGCAGGAAGCGCTTGACCAGCTTGTCCACACCGTTGTCCAGTGTTGCCGAGAACAGCAGCCGCTGACCGTCGGTTGGGGTCGCGGAGAGGATGCGGGTGACGACGGGGAGGAAGCCGAGGTCGGCCATGTGGTCGGCCTCGTCGAGCACGGTCATCTCGACGGCGTCGAGGCGCACGTGGCCCTGCTTCATCAGGTCTTCAAGGCGGCCGGGGCAGGCCACAACGATGTCAACACCGCGGCGAAGAGCCTCAACCTGACGGTTCTGGCTGACGCCGCCGAAGATGGTTGTTGTGGTCAGCTTGTATGCTGCGGCGAGCGGGGCGAGTACGGCGTCAATCTGGGTGGCCAGCTCACGAGTTGGCGCGAGGATCAGTCCAACGGGACGACCGGGGCGGCGGCCACCACCGGCGAGCTCGGTGCCCAGGCGCGCGGCCATCGGGATGGAGAAGGCCAGGGTCTTACCCGAGCCCGTCTTTCCGCGGCCGAGGACGTCACGTCCCGACAGGGTGTCGGGCAGGGTGTCCGCCTGGATGGGGAATGGTTCGGTCTTGCCCGCCTCGGCGAGGACGCGCTCGATGGGCGAGGGAACTCCGAGGGAAGCGAATGTTGCGGTTGTCATGGTGCCTTTCTGGCAGGACCGCACGACCAACGCCCACGCTGTGCGTGGTGAGAGTGCGGGAGATGGCGAAGGCGTCGGGTGACGCATCCGTTCGCCGTATAAAAAGTCATCGTCCGAGTGGGATAAACCGGTGAGGGAGTCCCAGGCTGTCGGGTCGACCGGTGCGTAACCGGTGTGATGCGTTCTACGACGCACGAGGCACAAGTGGTCTCGTTGTGTTCAGTCTAGCGCACCGTGTGACGGCGGTCGAGGGGCCACGGGCCAGGGCGGCTCACACCACCAGCTGTGCAGGTGGTGCGCTCCCGGAGGGGTCCGCTGCGGCCAGATCATCCCAGGCCGCTGAGATCCGGGAAACGGCATCGCGCAGGACCTCAGGCGATTGCCCGTAGGGCAGACGCAGGTGCCTTTCGCTTCGTTGACCGCTGGCCACGGCAAAGCGCGGGCCCGGCGTCAAGGCAACCCCGTGGCTGGCCGCGGCGCGGCAGAGCTGAGTGGAGACCGGTCCGGGGAGCTGCGCCCAGATGCTGAGGCCACCGTGAGACGGGGCGACCTCAAACTGCGGAAGATGCTCGGCCATGGCGGTGGTGAGTGCGTCCCTATTGCGGCGAAGGACTGCCCGACCCGCGGCGAGGATGTCGTCGGGGTCGGCGAGGACCTCCGCGTACACCAGCTGCTCAAACGGCGCCGCGCCCAGGTCATGGGCCATGCGCGCCTGGATGAGGCCCTGCCTGTGCTCAAGCGGTGTGCGAATCCACCCGATCCTGAGTCCTCCCCAGACGGATTTTGCCGCCGAGCCAACAACGATGGCCGAGCTGTCGTAGTGGGCGAAGGAGGGCGGCATGACCGTGTCGTCGAGCACCACCTCTCGCACCGTTTCATCAACGACCGTGCGGACGCGGTGGCGGCGCAGCAGAGCAGCGAGCGTCTCCCTGTCTGGCCCGCTCAGCAGCGCGCCGGTCGGGTTGTGGAAGTCGACGGTCAGGAACGCGGCCCGGTGGGTGTCACCACGAAGCCGCGAGGCGACCGCATCCAGGTCCCAGGGGGTTGCGCCGTGGGGAAGCGCGGAGGTTCGGGCACCCGCGTCCCGCAGGACATCAATCAGGTGCGGATAGACCAGGCCCTCAACCAGGACCCTGTCGCCCCGGCGGAGCGCCCACCTGGCCACCGTCCGGAGTGCGCTCTGCGCGCCGGAGGTGATGAGGAGCTGCTCGGGCGAGGTCGGCAGCCCCTGCGCGCTCAGCCTGTCGGCCAGTCGCTCGGTGAGCACGGGGAGGCCGTCGGGAAGGTAGCCGGGAGTGGACAGCAGGCTGGGAACGGAGGTCAGGGCCCTCTCATACACCGCGCCGAGACCGGCAGGGGCGGGTGGGGCGGCGTGGGTCATCGTGACCATTCCCGCTGGCGCCTCAACGAGGGCGCTGGCAACCGAGTGGCCGAACGGCAGGTGGACAGTGCTCCCCGCGCCCCTGACGGACTCAAGCAGCCCTGAACGGCGGAGGTGTTCGTAGGCCGAGGTGACTGTTGTCCTGCTGACCGCAAGGTTGAGGGCGAGGGCGCGCTCACCGGGGAGCCGGTCACCGTGGCTGAGTTGGCCGTCAATGATGAGCGCTCTGAGCCGCTCGGCGAGGTCGCGATAGATGGGGCCTGTCCACGGGCCGGAGCGCAGGAGGTCGGTGAGCCGCTGGGGGGAGACGGTTGTGGCCATGCAGTCCACCGTATGGCAAGTGGCTATGTAAAAGCAGTCCAATATTTTGACACGATGGGGCTATGACACCACAACGCCCCAGTGCGCCGCCCCTTCCGGGCCCCATCAATCAGCTTCGAGAGGGCCGACTGCCCCGGCGGCTCAGCCAGTTGGTTGTGGGACTTGTGCTCTACGGCGTCACGATGGCGATGCTGATCCGCTCAGGACTGGGACTCGACCCCTGGGATGTCCTGCACGAGGGGCTCGCGCTCAAACTGCCGCTGTCGTTCGGCACGGTTGTGATTCTGACCGGTTGTGCTGTGCTGCTCGCGTGGATTCCGCTCCGCCTGTACCCGGGCGTTGGCACGATCGCCAACGTCCTCATCATCGGCCTGGCCGCTGACGCCGGCCTCGCCCTCATTCCCCGACCCGACCAGCTGTGGATGCAGATCCTGCTGCTCTGCGGCGGCATCGTCGGCAACGGACTGGCCGGTGCGCTGTACATCGGCGCGCGGCTCGGAACGGGCCCACGAGACGGCCTCTGGGTGGGAATCGCGCAAAAAACCGGGGCAAGCACACGACTGGTCAGGACCGTGCTTGAGCTCACCGTGCTCGGAACAGGGTGGTTGCTTGGCGGGACGGTTGGAGTTGGAACGGTGCTCTACGCGATTGCGATCGGTCCGGTGGTGCAGCTCTTCGCCCGGCACGTGATTGTCCTTCCGAAGCGGGCAGAACCACGCACCGACACCTCAGAGCTGCGCACCGTTTAGTCGTCTGCGGGTGAGCCCGCCTGAACGGCAGAGGTGGCCGCGTCATCGGGGAGCTCGTCCCAGCCGGGCGCAAGCGCACGCAGGCGCAGACCGCGCAGCTGCCAGCTTGCCCAGAGCGCCGGCCACAGCAGCGGCGCTGAGGGTCCGCCGAATCGGAGCTCGTCCCTGTACAGCGTGCGGGTCGGGTCGCCCCCGAATGATGACACGGCCATGCGGTGCTGCCAGCGGGTCAGCGAACCGAGCGCTCCCGACTCCGGTTGGCCAACATCGGCGATGATTCTGACCCCATCAGGCCTGTCCTGCTGCAGCCGAATGCTGATGCGTTGGCGGCCGAGCGGCACAAGACCGGCGCCCGTCAACTCAACAACCGCACCGGAACCATCCGACCAGGACGAGGGCAGCGGGCCACGCGGCGTGAGGGTCATCAGCGGAGCGTAGAGCTCGGCCAGGACGGCGGGAGAGCGCAGGGCTCGCCACGCTTGGTCGGGCGCAACATCAAGCACGGTTTTCAGGAGGACGCGCATGTCTCCATCCTGGTGCGTCGCCGCGGGAAGGTGCCAGCTGTGCGGTAAACAGTCAGTGTGGCGATTCGGTACTGGCTGTGCGCGTTGCCCCGTGACCGGGTACTGACCTCCGTTGCACGGGGCGTTCTGGCGATGCCGCTTGACTACCGCGATGCCATGCTCAGCCCGGGAGAGTCCGACGGCGTTGTCTGCTACTCGGCGAGGGCACACGCCGGTGACCCCGAGCGGATCCAGGAGTTCACGGCGATTGGCCGGTTCCATGATGCGGCTCCTGTGCGCGCAAGCAACGCCTGGCAACGCCGGGTCGACTGGGACCACGCGGCCATCGCTGTGGGGCTCAGGCCGGTTGCGCGGTCGTTGGCGGCGGCGGAGGACATGTACGCCTGGGGGAGGCGGCTGCGGGCCGGCCTCGTTGAGATGTCCCGCGGCGACTTTGAGGTGTTGTGGGCCCAGATGCGCCCCGAGTCGCCGGACGAGTGGCGCTTCCGCTGACATACAGCGCACCACCGTGCGCACCGGTCCGTGGTGTGGCTGGTCGGTGGCACACGACGACACACGGTGACAGCGAGATCGGGGCGGCGCGATCGATACGCTGTCGGAATGACCGACCCCCACAGCGCGCCGTCCGCGCAGGAGCATTACCAGGTTCGTGCCGCTGCGGGTGACGACGCGAATGCGGCGCTGGCCTCCGCTGATCTTCTGATCTGGGTGGATGCACTCGGCCAGAATCCCTGCCCGCTCCGCAGCATTGACCGACCGGCCGACCGGGTCCGAACGGCGACACTGCCAACGGTGCGCGACATCGCCGGGTGGGTATGCGATGTGCAGGAGCACAGGGGAGAGCGGGTGTCGGTTGCGATCGTGTGGGCCGGTGGCGCGCGGAACGTGCCGGATGAACTGGTTGCCGGTTCGGTGGTTGACGCCCTCGGGCAGCGGGGGATTGATGCAACCTCGCCGGAGGCCGCGATGCTCGGTGCCGCGGCTGCCACGCTTCAGCGTGCGATTCTCCCGCTGATCAGAGCCTCTGTGCCCGGCCGGGAGTTCGCGAGTCGTGCGGGAGCGGCCGAACTGGACAGGCGCCTCGGCTGCGCCGTGGAGTAGTCAGCCGACGAGGCGGGCCTGGCGCGGGATCTCCCGCCTGACCCAGACGATCTCGTGCTCCGGAGTGAACCGCCGAGAGCACTGTGCGCACGAGGACCGGCGCACCGGCTTCCGGTGGCGGTACACGGTGTGACCGTTGGGGCATGTTCCCACCCAGGGCGCAAGCTCCTCAGCGGTCTCGCCGTGGTGGAGGCGCTCGCCGACATAGCCGATCTCTGCCGCCACCCGCTGCCACTCAGGGCCGTGACCCTCAGCGGAGTCAACAAGCGCGTGCGCGATCTCGTGCAACAGAATCTGGTGGATGTCGTCGTCCTCGTACCGGGCGGCCAGGTATCGGGAAACCGAGATTCTGTGCTCCGTGTAGTTGCAGAGACCCGCTCGACGTTTGGCGTTGTCAAAGTCGAACGTCCACAGCTCAGGATCAAGGTGGAGTCGGATGAGTGCGTTAGCCCACACACGTACACGGGCAAGATCAGCCATGTCATCCAGGATAACGCCCGGTTTGTCCCCCAGCGAGGGACAAGGAGGGGGAGCCTACTCCTCGTCGCGTCGGGTGCTTGCCGCGTTAAAACGTCCCCAGAGGTGGTCGCGGCGCTGCTTGCGCCCCTTGGGCACGCCCGTCTCGGCGTGCAGCGTCTGGGAGACGCGGCTTGCGGTCACCGGTGTGGGGGCAACCTCAGCGTCGGTCGCGTCTGGAGTGGGTGCTGCGGTGTTGTCCGTACCCTGTTCTGCATCCGGGGTCTGAACGCCGCGGGGGACAACCGGCTCACCCGCTGTCCTTGCGGCTGAAGCCCAGAGGGTCGCCGAGGCGTCAGCGCCGGAAATGCTGCTCGGATCCTGCGACTGGTCGTCGGGTGCGTTCTCAGTGCTGCCCGAGCTGACCGGGGTCTGTGCGTCGTGTGACACAGGAACCGCCGCGGCCGTATCGGCCGTGGACTCCGAGGCGGGTGGCTCGGTGGGCACCGTGTCCGGCTGACCTGCCGGTGCCGATGCTGTTGCGGTTGATCCCGGGTCAGACAACGGTGCCGGTGACTGCCCGGTGGCGGAGGCACTGCTGTCTGCGGTCTCAGTCGAGCCCGCCGGAACGGCCGTCCCGTTGTCGACCGCGCGACGGCGGAACCGGGCAAAAATCGGTTCGGGGGCGGGGTGCCGCTCCGCGTCAACCTCGTCAAGGCCAATGAGAGGAATGGAGTCGGTGTGAGCTGCGTGTCGACGGCTGCTCTGCTCCGAGCGCTGCCGAGCCTCGCTGTCCGCGCGACGCGCTGAACGGCTTGTCGGCGCTGTGCGTGGTGCGGAGCCTGCGTCTTCGGCGGCACCATCAAACGGAGTGGTGGGCGCCGCGGGACGGCGCATCAGTGTGATGGGGCCACCCGTGGTGGCAAAAGACCTGGCCACCTCAAGGGCAAACCGGCTGGTCTCGATCTGGTCCTGACCAACGCCCGCATCCTCACGAATGCGGAGAGCGGCGAGGAAATCATCAACGGCAGCCGGGTATTCACGCATCTCAAAGCTGCCGCGGCCACGGTGCTGCAGCGCCACAGCCTCAAGCTGACGCCACTGATTGGTTCTGGCATCGTCGGCGCAGAGCGTGAGCTCGTGGGCGGCCGTGGGGTGCTCGCCCCTGGCCTGCATGACCGTCGCGCGCAGAATGCGCGGCTGAAGCTGGTCGCGCCGAACACCGGTGAACCGGGCAAGCCTGACGGCCTGATTGGCGTGATCGATGGCGTCCTCAAGCTGGTCAAGGACCTTCAGTAGCCAGGTCTTTTCGCAGATCGCGGCGAGGCTGCGCTGTGCGCCCAGCTCGTCGAGGCGCTCACGGGCGAGCCGCTCATCAACGGTCTCTCTCAGGGTGACGGCGTCATAGCCGAGGAGAATGCTCAGGATGGCCCCCAGTGGTGCGAACGGCGTGCGAGACGGACAGTGCGAGCGTAACCCGCTCGGGTGCCTGGTCGGCGAGCCGCTTCGGCGATTCGGCAGAAGCGCAACACACACGACCGTGGGTCTGCGGGGGTGTTCACCCGCTCAGCCGCGAACCTGGAACACGTTTTTGCCCGGTGGTGGTGACGGCACGGCCGTGTCATCCGTGACGGGCAGCGCCCGGCCAATGAACTCGGTGATCTCCTGCCCGGACACGGCCTTGGCCGGGTGCGGTCCTCCGGCCAGCAACCGGGGAATGTAGTCCAGCGGCAGCGGCGCGTTTGATCCGATCAGCACCACATTGCCAAAGCGACGCCCCTTGAGGACCTGCGTCTCGGCCATGGCCGCAATCTCGTGCACAACACCGGCGAGGGTGGCGGCCTGACCGCGTGCGAACTTCAGCCCTGCGCCGTCGGCGACGTTCACGACGATGATGCCTGTGGGGGACAGCAGTCGCGCGGCCAGCCGGTAGAACTCCGTGCTGGTGACGTGGGCGGGGGTGCGGGCGCCGGAGAAAATGTCGACAACAACCAGGTCAGCGCTGCCGTGCAGGCCGGATGGCAGGCGGTCAATCACGTCGCGGGCGTCGCCGTATCGGACACGAATGTTGGCACGACGGTCCCACGGGATCGACTCCCTGACCAGGTCGACCAGCTCGCGCTCCAGCTCAATGACCTGCTGGCGGCTCCCCGGCCTGGTCGCCTCAACGTAGCGGGGCAGGGTGAGTGCGCCGGCGCCCAGGTGAATGGCCGTGATGGGTTCACCCGGCTCACCGATCTCGTCGATGACGTGGCCGATGCGCTGGATGTACTCAAAAAACAGCTCGGCCGGGTCACGGGTGTTGACGTGCGACTGCGGTGTGCCGTCAACGATCAGCTGCATGCCGCCGTCGACAAAACGGTCGGGTTCGATGCTTGCGTTGAGGCCGCTGACGGACAGGCGCGCCCGGGGAATCTCTGTCACAGCGGACAGCCTACTCGCGCCGGAGGCGCTTTATATACCGGACAACGGCAGGTAGGTCAAGGAAGGGGGTGGACATTGCGACTCGCCGCGCATATAGTTGTTGTTTGCGCTCCTAGACATCCCCCATGCCTTCATATTGCGGTCGGCCCGGTGAGCGAAGGACCAAAACATCAGGCGAGATTGTCGCGCCGGGCGTAGAGGTCCTCGTGTTCCCCGACATCGCGGGGTCCGCAGTTTTCTGCGGGGTCTGGTGAGTTCTCCATTACTCATAGTATCGAGGCCCGACGGGGCCCCACGGAGGTAATTTCCTTGGCTGCTGCGCGCAACGCATCCACCAATTCACCCAAGAACGGCCGCGGGGCTTCCCGACTGTCGTTCGCCAAGATCACTGACACGCTGACGGTCCCTGACCTGCTGGCGCTTCAGACAGAGTCGTTCGACTGGCTGGTCGGAAACGACGCGTGGAAGGCACGCGTCGCCGAGGGCACAGCTCAGGGTCGCGACGACATGGCAACCCAGGCTGGTCTTGACGAGATCTTTGAAGAGATCTCGCCGATCGAGGACCTGGGTGAGACCATGCAGCTCTCCTTCACCAGCCCATTCCTTGAGCCGGAGAAGTACTCGATCGACGAGTGCAAGGAGCGGGGCAAGACCTACGCCGCGCCTCTGTACGTTGAGGCCGAGTTCATGAACCACCTCACCGGTGAGATCAAGACCCAGACCGTCTTCATGGGCGACTTCCCGCTGATGACGGAGAAGGGCACGTTCATCATCAACGGCACCGAGCGTGTTGTTGTGTCGCAGCTGGTCCGTAGCCCCGGTGTGTACTTTGACCGCACCCCGGAGAAGACGTCCGACAAGGACATCTACTCCGCCCGTGTGATCCCCAGCCGCGGTGCGTGGCTTGAGTTCGAGATCGACAAGCGCGACCAGGTCGGCGTTCGTATCGACCGCAAGCGTAAGCAGTCGGTCACCGTGTTCCTCAAGGCACTCGGCCTGACCACCGAGGACATCCTCGCTGAGTTCAAGGGCTACGAGTCGATCGAGCTGACGCTGGAGAAGGACGCCGTCCTCACCAAGGAAGACGCGCTGCGCGACATCTACCGCAAGCTTCGTCCGGGCGAGCAGGTTGCCGCTGAGGCAGCCCGTGCGCTCCTTGACAACTTCTACTTCAACCCCAAGCGCTACGACCTGGCCAAGGTCGGCCGCTACAAGATCAACAAGAAGCTTGGTCTTGACGCTGCCCTGACCGACTCGGTTCTGACCGTCGAAGACGTTGTTGCCACCATCAAGTACCTGGTTCGCCTGCACGCGGGTGAGACCAGCTTCAGCGGTGTCCGCAACGGCGAGCCCGCGACGATCCGCCTGGACATCGACGACATCGACAACTTCGGTAACCGTCGCATCCGCGCCGTTGGTGAGCTCATCCAGAACCAGGTCCGCACCGGTCTGTCCCGCATGGAGCGTGTCGTCCGCGAGCGGATGACCACGCAGGACATCGAGGCCATCACCCCGCAGACCCTGATCAACGTGCGCCCCGTCGT
>JBQELM010000036.1:0-6632 GCA_052103915.1 Mycetocola sp.
TCGAGGAGTCGAACACCTTCGGCACCGAGCTGGAGCTCACCGAGGGCATGCGCTTTGACAAGGGTTACCTGTCGGCGTACTTCGTCACCGACCCCGACCGTCAGGAAACCGTTTTTGACGACGCCTACGTGCTGATCGTCAACTCCAAGGTCTCCAACATGCAGGAACTGCTTCCCATCGTGGAGCAGGTCCGTCAGGCCAACGGCCAGCTGGTCATCATCGCCGAGGACGTTGACGGCGAAGCCCTCACCATGCTCGTGCTGAACAAGATCCGTGGTCTGTTCAAGTCGGTTGCCGTCAAGGCTCCGGGCTTCGGCGACCGCCGTAAGGCTCAGCTGCAGGACATCGCTATCCTCACCGGTGGCCAGGTTGTCAGCGAAGAGGTTGGCCTCAAGCTCGAGAACGTCACGCTTGACCTGCTGGGTCGTGCGCGCAAGGTCGTCATCAACAAGGACGAGACCACCATCGTTGAGGGCGCTGGCGAGGCTGACGCTATCGCCGGTCGTGTTGCTCAGATCCGCAAGGAGATCGACGCAACCGACAGCGACTACGACCGCGAGAAGCTGCAGGAGCGCCTGGCAAAGCTTGCCGGCGGTGTTGCAGTCATCAAGGCCGGTGCCGCGACGGAGGTTGAGCTCAAGGAGCGCAAGCACCGCATCGAGGACGCCGTCCGTAACGCTAAGGCCGCTGTTGAAGAGGGCATCGTCGCCGGTGGTGGCGTTGCGCTTATCCAGGCTGGCGAGGCTGCCTTCGGCAAGCTCGAGGTTTCGGGCGACGAGGCAACCGGTGCAAACATCGTCAAGGTTGCCATTGAGGCTCCGCTCAAGCAGATCGCTCTCAACGCTGGCCTTGAGCCCGGTGTTGTTGCGGCAAAGGTTCGCGAGCTGCCGGCCGGTCACGGCCTGAACGCTGCAACCGGCGAGTACGTCAACCTGGTTGAGGCTGGCGTTCTTGACCCGGCCAAGGTGACCCGTTCCGCTCTGCAGAACGCTGCGTCGATTGCCGCACTGTTCCTCACGACCGAGGTTGTTGTCGCCGACAAGCCGGAGAAGAACGTTGCTGCTCCCGCCGACCCGACCGGTGGCATGGACTTCTAAGTCCTGCACCCTGTCACGGTGACAGAACGCCCCGTCCATTGGACGGGGCGTTCTGCTGTCTGTTCTGCTGTTCTGCGCGGGCCGTTGCTGTGCCGTGACCGGGCGAAACGGCGGCACCGTGACCGCAGCATCACAACCGCGACCGCGACCACCACTGCGTTTGGTGCGACGGCCGGGGGATATCAGACTCGGAACATCTGGGCGTTTGCTTCCTCAATCTCGGCATAGCGTTGCCCCGCACGGCCAAGGGCCGTTGAGATGGTTTCGAGGTTCTGTTCAACCGTGAGCTGTGTGCTGCGCCACTGGCCCAGGAGCGTTGTAAACGCTGTGGCTGCCTGCCCTGTCCAGCTTCCCTCCAGCGCGCTGAGCTGGCCGTATAGCCGAGAAACCTCGGCCCGGATGGTTCCGATTGTTGCGTTCATGCTTGCTGTGCTTGTCATGACCTGGTCGCTGTCGACCTGAAAGTGGCCCATATGTCACTCTGCCTTTCTGGCACCGTCGCTCGGTGCCAGGGCGACAGTAGGTCCATGACACCGCCGCGGCCGGCGCGTGCGCGGCGCCGGGGATAGTGCTGGGCACGGCAGGGGCTGGGGATGGTCACACAAGTCGACGCCCCGCCCCGGAGAACTCTCCAGGGCGGGGCGTCGTAGCGACTACGGTCGTCGGTCGTCCTCAGCGCTCCGAGGGGGAACCCGGTTCGGAACGGTCGGATGCTGTAGCGCTGTTGTCCGGTGCTGATCCCAGAACGCTGTCCGGGTCAACAGCACGTGCCTGCCCGTCACCCTCGCCAGGGACGATCGGGAACTCCGACGTTCCGGGGTCAACGTCCGTTCCCAGCAGCGCCGGATCCGAATGGTTGAGGAGCACATCATCGGGGTGCGCTGACGACTTCCGCGCCGACGAGCGTTTTGACCCCCAGCGGAACACACCGGCAAAGGACGCAAGACCGGTGAACGCACCGTCACGCTGTTCAACCTCAAGCCCGTAATAGTCACCGATGTGGTCGATGAACTGCTCGCGCCGTGCTCTGTCGTATGCCCGCTTCTCACGGGAGAACGCCAGAACCGTTGACCAGCACACCAACAGCATCACAATGCTGAAGGGCAAAGCGATGATGATGGCCGCTGTTTGAAGCGCGCTGAGCCCACCGGAGAGCAGAAGCGCAATTGCCAGAAGCGAGGTGACCGCGGTGAAGAACACTCGAACCCACGGTTTGGGTTCAGGGTTCCCGCCCGTCGCGATCATGCCCATGACCAGTGAGCCTGAGTCGGCGGATGTCACAAAGAAGATGGCGATCAGAATGATGGCACCGATCACAAGGACAGAACCGCCGGGAAGCTGATCAAGCATCGTGAACAGCGTGGTCTCCACATTGACCGGGCCGCCCTCCGGCGCCAGCAGGCCAGGGGTCTGCAACTGCATGTACAGCGCCGTTCCGCCGATGACCGAGAACCACAGGAACGTGATCAGGGTGGGAACAAGAATGACACCCGTGATGAACTGGCGGACAGTCCGACCGCGTGAGATCCGGGCGATGAAGATGCCAACGAACGGCGCCCAGGAAATCCACCAGCCCCAGTAGAACGTCGTCCAGGCGGCCTGCCAGGCTTCGCCTGCTTCACCGGAGAACGCGCTCACGTTAAAGGACAGCGAAACGAAGTTCTGAATGTAGGTTCCCAGCGACTGGACAAAGTCGCGCAACAGGAACTGTGTTGGTCCAACGATGAGAACAAAAACAAGCAGCAGGCCGGCCAGGATCAGGTTGGTGTTGGACAGCCACTTCATTCCCTTGGCCACCCCGGAGAGGACGGAGAATAGGACACCACCGGTGATAACAACGATGATGATCACGTTGAGGGCATCGGAGGACTCAACAATCCCGGCCGATTCGAGCCCCGCACTGATCTGCAGCACGCCAAGCCCCAGCGAGGTGGCCACGCCAAAGAGCGTTCCGACCAGCGCGATGATGTCGATGACGTTTCCCCACCCGCCACGTACTTTACTGCCGAGCAACGGTTCAAGTGTCCAGCGCAGGGAGATGGGGCGTTGTCTGCGGTGGATGGCGTAAGCCAGGGCAAGTCCGATGACAACGTAGATTGACCAGGCGTGGACGCCCCAGTGGAGATAGGTCTGCGAGAGCGCCTGCTGGGCGAGCTCGGTCTCTGTCCCCGTGACACCCGGTCGGGGTGACACGAAGTGGCTGAGCGGCTCACTCGCACCGTAGAACACCAGACCGATGCCCATTCCGGCAGCAAACAGCAGTGCGTACCAGGACATGAGGGAAAACTCTGGTTCGTCGTCGTCCTTGCCCAGCTTGATGTCGCCGTATCGGCTGAAGCCCAACCACAGGCAGAAGATGACAAAAAACGCGGCAATCAGAACGTAGTACCAGTTGAAGTTTGCAACGATCGTTGATTGAACGGCGCCGAAGACGACCTCGGCGGTTCCTGGCGCGATCATTGCGAAGGCGACAAATATTATTGTGATGATTGCTGCGGGCCAAAAGACCCAGCGTGCGACGGGCGGTGTGCTTGTGGGCTGTGCGTCCATCCACCCAGCATAAAGGCCTGACAGAAACTCACAGAATGGCCGGCGTCAGAGCACGAGCTTCGACGAACGGTGTGTTGCTAGCCGTCGGTGTTCTGGCCCGGCGTGATCTCCGTCGGAGCGGGAGACGATCCCGTCGGATCTGTAGACGCGGTGCTGAGCGGCAGGTCCACCCTGAACGTCGCACCGCCGCCCGGAGTCTCGACAGCGGCGACAGTGCCCTGGTGCGCTGCAACAATGGACGCAACGATGGCCAGACCCAGTCCGCTTCCCCCGGTGTCCCTGGCCCGGGAGGTGTCCGCCCGCCAAAAGCGCTGGAAGACCTTTTCGCGAATCTGTGGGGGAATGCCCTCACCGTGATCAATGACCGCGATGGTGGCTCTACCGGTCACAGGATCGGCTGAGACACCGATCTCGATGGGGGAATTGTCCGGGCTGAATCGCAACGCGTTTCCCATGAGGTTGGTCACAACCTGGCGGAGTTTGTTCTCTTCGCCGAGCACAATCGCTGGTGTCTGTGGTCGTGTTTCAGCCTCGGGCTGGATCGGGGAGAGCGAGGTCGCTGAGTCAGGGGCTGTTCGGCGGGGCCGTAGATTTCTGAGCCGTGCCAGTGTTGCGCCGGCAAAGGCAATTGCGCCCGTCGCCGGTGGTGTGGCAGGGCCAGAGGAGGAGCCGGGGTCGGTGCGTGGCGTAGAAACCGCGGGTGCCGCCGTGCGCTCAACCGTACGAGCGGGGGCGATCGGTTCATCAAGCACAACGGTGATGCTGCGGCCCGGTGATGCTGCCCGCGCATCCATCGCCGCGTCGCGGGCGATATCGCTGAGGTTCACCGAGGCGATAGCAAGCGGTTTGGTCTCATCAAGCCGTGCCAGCTCAAGCAGATCCTCAACAAGGAGCCCCATCCGGATGGCTTCCTTCTCAATTCGCTCCATTGCCTGAGCAATGTCGGTGTCGGTGGCGAGGGCACCCATCCGGTACAGCTCGGCGTAGCCCCGCACGGTCACCAGTGGCGTTCGGAGCTCGTGGCTTGCATCCCCCACAAAGCGTCGCATCTGATCGATGGTTCGCGCTCGATCAGCAAAAGCGCTGTCAATGCGCGAGAGCATCATATTGAGGGATCGGTTGAGTCTGCCGACCTCGGTGTTTGGTGTTGAGACCGGGGGGAGCCGCTGATTGAAGTCCCCCTCGGCAAACGCCGCGGCGGTGTCT
This sequence comes from Mycetocola sp., assembly GCA_052103915.1. GTDB lineage: Bacteria > Actinomycetota > Actinomycetes > Actinomycetales > Microbacteriaceae > Mycetocola_B. Next base: position 4,854 of record JBQELM010000036.1, read on the forward strand.
TCCACATCGCGCAGTGGGCGGAAGGTGCTGGTGACAAGGAGCCGTGTGATGAGCGCGCCAACCACAATGACGCCGGTTCCGAGACCAAAGAAGATCGTCAGGTACATGGCGATGATGGTTTCGGTTGGTCGCATGCTCGTTGCGAACAGCGCGTAACCGTAGGGCTCACCACTGGGCTGTGAGGTGATCTGAACCACGTAAGCGCGGTAGTCCAGATTGCCGTTAACGCTGGCGAGCTCGTGCGGGTATCCACCAAACGTCGTCAACGATTCGTCGGTGAGAGTGTCAGGAACGTCCGGCTTCAGGCCGGACGGGGCCTCGGCCCAGTTGGTGCCGAGGAGTCCGCCCTGTAGATCGTAGAGGGCAACAAATTCGTCCCGCTCCTGAATGTTGTAGCTCAGAACGTCGTTTCCGTCCTTCGTTACCTGCACCAGGTGAGTGGTGTCGCCCTGCGCCGTGTTGATGAGTGCTTCTTCAACCTGGCTTTCCAGGATCGGCTTGAGCATCGTCACGGTCCCAACGCCGGCCAGGAGCAGGCCGAACGTCAGGACCAACACGGTCACACCGGTGATTTTGGAGCGCAGCGAAACCGAGCCCCACCAGCGGCTGACCGTGTCGTTCATCGTGCTGTTAGGCGACCTTTCCGGTCTTGAGCATGTAACCGAACCCGCGCTTGGTCTGAATCAGGGGCTCGCTTGAGTGCTGGTCAAGTTTGCGGCGCAGGTAGGAGATGTAGCTTTCAACGATACCGGCGTCGCCGTTGAAGTCGTACTCCCACACGTGGTCAAGGATCTGGGCTTTGGAGAGCACACGGTTGGGGTTGAGCATCAGGTAGCGGAGCAGCTTGAACTCGGTTGGGCTGAGTTCGATGGTGGTTTCACCAACAAAGACCTCGTGGGTGTCCTGGTCCATGGTGAGCTCGCCGGCCTTGATGACGGCCTCTTCGTCATCCTGCATGGTGCGGCGGAGGATGGCCTTGATGCGTGCAACGATCTCGTCCAGGCTGAACGGCTTGGTGACGTAGTCGTCGCCACCAACCGTGAGTCCGGTGATCTTGTCTTCTGTGTCGTCCTTGGCGGTGAGGAAAAGGATGGGGGCGGTGTATCCGGCGGTGCGGAGTCGCTTGGTGACGCCGAAGCCATTCATGTCAGGGAGCATCACGTCAAGGATGATCAGGTCCGGCTCTTCTTCGAGGACCGCTGAGATGGTCTGCGCGCCGTTGCTGACGGCACGGACCGCAAAGCCAGCGAAGCGCAGGCTGGTGGTGAGGAGGTCGCGAATGTTGGGTTCGTCGTCAACGATGAGAATGCGTGGTCCGGTCATGTGATCAGTATCTGCATGATTCCTGGACGAAGTCTGGGAGCAACTTGGGTGTTAGCTATGGGCGAGACGGGACGGGGGCGCTCGGGTTCTGTCGCGTCCCGCCCCAGCCGTCCCGGTGCTATGCCGTCAACGGTGCAGCGTCAAGAATCGTGTACGCGTATCCCTGCTCCGCAAGGAAGCGCTGGCGATTCTGAGCGAAATCCTGGTCAACGGTGTCGCGGGCGACAAGCGAGTAAAAACTCGCCGTGTGGCCGGAGGTCTTTGGCCTGAGCAGACGACCAAGGCACTGCGCCTCCTCCTGGCGCGACCCAAATGAGCCAGACACCTGAATCGCAACAGACGCCTCAGGCAGGTCAACAGAGAAGTTGGCGACCTTGGACACAACAAGGATTCGTTCCTCACCGTCGCGGAACGCCTGGAAAAGCCGCTCCCGCTCAGCGTTTGGTGTTGCTCCGG
>JBQELM010000036.1:6642-11072 GCA_052103915.1 Mycetocola sp.
GTCAGCTGGGGAGCACCGAGCCCCGCGGCAAGATCGCCGATCTGGTCAAGATACTGGGCGATGACCAGAATCTGTTCCTTGGGGTGACGGGCGATGATGTCCCTGACCGCATCAAGCTTGGCCGGAGCCGTCGCTGCCAGACGGTACCTCTCATCATCACCAGCCGCGGCATAGGCCAAGCGGTCCTCGTACGGCAGGTCAACGCGGACCTCAAAGCACTCAGCAGGCGAAATAAAGCCCTGCGCCTCAATCTCACGCCACGGGGCATCAAAACGCTTGGGTCCAATGAGGCTAAAGACGTCACCCTCGCGGCCGTCCTCGCGCACGAGGGTGGCTGTCAGGCCAAGGCGCCGTCTGGCCTGAAGCTCCGCCGTCAGTTTGAAGACGGGGGCAGGGAGCAAGTGGACCTCGTCGTAGACAACCAGGCCCCAGTCCAGGGCATCAAGAAGAGCGAGGTGGGCGTACTCGCCCTTACGCTTTGCCGTCAGGATCTGATAGGTCGCGATGGTGACCGGCTTGACCTCTTTGGTCTCTCCCGAGTACTCGCCGATTTCCTCCTCGGTGAGGCTGGTCCTGCGCAGCAGCTCCGATCGCCACTGGCGTGCGGACACGGTATTGGTGACCAGGATGAGCGTGTTCGTCGAAGCCTGTGCCATTGCGCCTGCGCCCACAAGGGTCTTTCCCGCACCACAGGGCAGAACAACAACGCCGGAGCCGCCCGTGAAAAAGCCGTCGATTGCTTTCTGCTGGTAAGGACGGAGTGACCAGTCGCCAGAACTGAGGGTGATCTCGTGCGGGGTCCCCGGTGTGTAACCGGCCAGATCCTCCGCGGGCCACCCCAACTTAACAAGCTGCTGCTTCAGCTCACCCCGCGCCCATGGCGCAACCAGATACTGCTCGTCGCTGACGCGCTCAACCAGGAGGGGAGCAATTTTTTTGGCGCTCGCGACCTCGGTCAACACAGCGCGGTCCGTGCAACTCAGGATCAGGTTGTTGCTGTCGTCACGGCTAATGATGAGCCGGCCGTAACGTTCAACCGTTTCCCTGATGCCGAAAGCAACGGTCTGGGGGACGGGGAACTTGGAGTACCTGTCCAGCGTGTTGAGCATGTCCTCGGCTGTGTGCCCGGCTGCTCGTGCGTTCCAGAGGCCAAGCCGAGTGATGCGGTAGCTGTGGATGTGCTCCGGCGCGCGTTCGAGCTCAGCAAAAATCGCGAGTTCGTGCCTCGCGTCAGCCGCATCGGGGTGTGCAACCTCAAGCAGTACGGTTCGGTCACTTTGGACAATGAGTGGGCCGTCAGACATAGCTGACAAGTCTAGTCGGTCACGGTGCCGGATCGACCGTGAGGATCGCACTGAGCGGAATGGTTCGCTCTGTGTCGCTCTCACGGTCTCGGGCACGGAGGCGCTCGGCGCTGATGCCGCTCGGCTCCAAAACAGCCTCGCGAGTGCTGCCGTCGGCCAGCTGCATCACAACACGAACCACTCGGCGATCCCTGACAGCGGTCGACAGAATTCGCTTTGTCCACAAACGGCTGATCTCGTCCTCCGAAGCGGGGGCGGTCTCACGAAGCCGTGCGACAAGAAGCGCGGCGGTGTTGCCGCCCGTTGCTCCCGCGCCGCGGGTCCGAGCCGGGGGAGGGCTCATCGTTGCCGTACCCGGATCTGTGGCTTCGGTGCCGACCAGCCGGGACGGGTAGCGCGCATCGCGGAAGGACTCATGAACAAACTCGGGAGGGTAGGGGCTGTGCAGCGTGCACTCGTCCACGGGGGTCAGCTCAAGCAAGCGGAGCTCCGTATCAACGCTGAGCTGGGTGGCGACCTCGTGGCTCACTGTCCGGATGACGCTTGATCGCGAGTCGGGGACGCCGGACACCAGGATGCGACCAAAACGCGCACTCTGATCTGCGATCAGGTACTCCAACGACTGCGGAACCCCGGTCAGTGAGATCTCATGGAGGAAACGGAGTATCTCTTCAGCCGTGTGGCCGGCAACAAGTGCCCGTTCAACGCTGGCGGCACTCAGACGGTAGCTACTTGCCTCGGCACGCGATTCAACATCGCTGAACTGACGGAGACCCGAATCCAGATCGGAGCGCAGTGCTCCCGGCGCAATGACGCTGAGGTCGTGTTGGACATACACCTGCGCGACCGTCGGGGGCGCGGCACCGGCGACCCGCTCAGCCGCCGCGGCGGTGTTATCAAGGGCTGAGGCGCCGACGGCCGTCAGTCGCGTGTTCTGTGTCAAACCGATGGCATCCGCCGCGTGGAACAGCTGCGCGCTCGTGTCGGAAACGGCGCCAGGGCTCAGCGGTGTCACCCAGCGCTCAAACGCCTCAACATGTGCGCCCTCACCGCTCTGGGTGAGCGCCGAGTTGAGCTTCTGGGGGATAGCGTTCACGACCGCGGTGGCAAGAGTTGCCCACCGTTCGCCCAGCGGGGCGACAAGCCACTCCTGACCAGCGTGTGCAACGACCAGGGAGTACCGGGGCTCAGTCAATCCAGCCCTGGCGGCAAGGTGGAGCGTAGTCTCCACATCGGGAACGGTCTCTGACAGTGTTGCTGCGACCCGCTTCAGCTCTGTTGCCGCGACGCGAGCTGATGCTGTGAGCCGCAGGGGCGATTGGGTAACAACACCAAGGACCTCCTGTATTCGCGACACTGTCGCGACGGCACGCTGGACCGCGGCATCGTTTTCTGCATCGCTCAGCGGGGATACGTCTGGCCGTGCCGCGGTAAGAGCGTCGCGAGCGTGTGTTGCGGCGAGTGAGGCCACCACGGTTTGTGGAACTCGGGGGTGGCCTGATGCGCAGAGGAGCAGCCCGATCAGTTGGGGCGATCGGGGTGTGGGGCAGTCAGGCAGAGTCTGTTGAGACTCGCCATCATTCCCGCGCTCCGACGCGTCGAGAGTCGAGAGAAGTGCAACCAGGTGGTCCCGACTCAGATGAGTGACCGCGTGGTGAACATGCTCGGGACTCAAGAGGAGCTCTGCGAGATCAAAAAAGTCTTCCGCGCGCGTGCGATCGGTGAAACCGTTGTGGGTGACCACGGCGGTCAAACCGTCAGAACTCATCTGGCTCAGCTCTCTGGCCAGATCACGAATGTCCTGATGGTTACTCATCGCGGGACCGGTCAGTCTTTCCCCTGGGCGCCGTTGCGGTTTTGCTTCGCTCTCCTGACCAGGCCAACGATGGTCAATGCGATGAGGGCAACGATCGCCAGCGGCAGGCCAATATAGGGCAGGAACGCAACAACCGGCCACAGTCCCGACGTGAACGCAGTTCCCGACATTCCGCTCGCCTGCGCGATGAGGACGGCGATGATTGCGGCAACGGAGGCAAGCATGAGCCCGGCAAGCATGAACGCAAGAATGCGCTCGATCCTGCTTGGCTGAGACTCGGAATTGGCGGGCACCAGACAAGACTATCGTGCATAAGAACAGCGCTGCGTGACCGATCGGTTCTGTGATGTTCGCGATCGGCATGGGCTGGCCTCCCCATCTCGCGGGGCGGAGAGCCGTAGACTGGGTGTCGGGGCGAGTGCCCCACATTCCGGTGCATGACCGGGATGATGCACAGCCCGCCGGCACCGCCGGCGTTGAGAACAAATGAGGGTCACAATGCCTACCGGCAAAGTCAAATTCTTCGACGAAGGCAAGGGCTTCGGTTTCGTCAGCGGCGACGACGGGTCTGAGGTGTTCCTGCACGCTTCCGCCTTGCCGTCCGGAGTCACCAGCGTTAAAGCGGGCACGCGGATCGAGTTTGGTATCGCTGATGGTAAGCGAGGCCCGCAGGCGCTGTCCGCTCGGATCCTTGATGCGCCGCCAAGTCTTGTGAAGCTCACACGCAAGTCAGCTGACGACATGGCCGTCATTGTCGAGGACCTGGTCACGCTGCTTGATGGCGTTGGTGCGTCGCTCCGGAAGGGGCACTACCCTGACGGATCACACTCCCGGAAGGTGGCGCAGGTTTTGCGCCGAGTTGCGGACGAACTAGATGCCTAATCTGGACGACATCTCCGCAGAGGGCGCCACAGCGCCCGCTGCGGATGAGCGTGTTCTTATCCCGAACGGGGTGTTGACCGCGGCTGAAGGCATTGCGCGTGAGGCGCTTGCTGAGTTTGCACCGCGCGCCGACGTCGGTGAGTTTGTGAGTTTTGAGGCGCTTGACGAGCACACCGGTCTGCTTCGTTTTGCCACGACCCGGCCGGGTTACCCGGCATGGCAGTGGACGGTTGCGGTTGGGCGTGCCGATGCCGAGAGCGAGCTGACGGTCCTGGAAGCCGAGCTTCTTCCTGGTGAGGGAGCGTTGCTTGCACCCGAGTGGCTGCCGTGGTCTGAACGTCTTGCCGAGTACAAGGCACAGCAGAAGCTTGAGGCTCAGGCGCGTGCTGAGGCCGGTCTTGACGACGACGATTCTGACGACGACGAGG
>JBQELM010000037.1:0-11040 GCA_052103915.1 Mycetocola sp.
CTTCGACGCGATCGGGTGGATCGACGAGGTCGAGTTGTTGATGTAGGAGATCGAGCCGGTCGGCGGGACGGCCTGCAGGTTCTGGTTGTAGATACCGTGCTCCTGAACGCTGGCCTTCAGCTCGCGCCAGTCGTCCTGCGTCGGGATGTGAATGCCGGCGGTTGCGAACAGCTCCGCGGCGCGAGCGGTCGTGGGCACCCACTCCTGCTCGGTGTACTTGTCGAAAAACTCACCACTGGCGTACTGCGAGTCGGCAAAGCCCTCGAAGGTCTGGCCGCGCTCGATGGCGATGTTGTTTGACGCACGCAGGGCGTGGAACAGCACCGAGTAGAAGTAGATGTTGGTGAAGTCGATGCCCTCGTCACTGCCGTAGAAGATGCGCTCGCGGGCCAGGTAGCCGTGCAGGTTCATCTGGCCAAGGCCGATGGCGTGCGACTTGTCGTTCCCGTCCTCGATGGAGCGGACCGACTCGATGTGGCTCTGGTCGGACACGCTGGTGAGACCACGGATGGCGGTCTCGATGGTGCGGCCGAAGTCGGGCGAGTCCATCGTCAGCGCAATGTTCAGCGAGCCGAGGTTGCAGGAGATGTCCTTACCGATCTCGTTGTAGGAGAGGTCGGTGTTGTAGGTCGTCGGGGTGTTGACCTGAAGGATCTCGGAGCACAGGTTGGACATGTTGATCCGGCCCTTGATCGGGTTGGCCTTGTTCACCGTGTCCTCGAACACGATGTACGGGTAACCGGACTCGAACTGGATCTCCGCCAGGGTCTGGAAGAACTCGCGAGCCGAGATCTTTGTCTTACGGATCCGGGAGTCGTCGACCATCTCCTGGTACTTCTCTGTAATAGAGATGTCACCAAAGGGCACACCGTACACGCGCTCGACGTCGTACGGGCTGAAGAGGTACATGTCCTCGTTCTTCTTGGCCAGGTCGAAGGTGATGTCTGGAATGACAACACCAAGCGAGAGGGTCTTGATGCGGATCTTCTCGTCGGCGTTCTCACGCTTGGTGTCGAGGAAGCGCAGGATGTCGGGGTGGTGCGCCGACAGGTACACGGCACCGGCACCCTGACGGGCACCCAGCTGGTTGGCGTAGCTGAAGGAGTCTTCCAGCAGCTTCATCACGGGGATGATGCCGGATGACTGGTTCTCGATCTGCTTGATCGGGGCACCGGACTCACGAATGTTGCTCAGCAGCAGGGCCACACCACCACCGCGCTTGGACAGCTGCAGGGCGGAGTTGATGCCGCGTGAGATGGACTCCATGTTGTCTTCGATGCGCAGCAGGAAGCAGGAGACAAGCTCACCGCGCTGAGCCTTACCGGTGTTCAGGAAGGTCGGCGTTGCGGGCTGGAAGCGGCCGGCAAGGATCTCGTTGACCAGGTTGTGCGCGAGCTCTTCGTCACCCTGGGCCAGACCAAGAGCGGTCATGACAACACGGTCCTCAAAACGCTCAAGGTAGCGCTTACCGTCGAAGGTCTTCAGCGTGTAGGAGGTGTAGTACTTAAACGCACCGAGGAAGGTCTGGAACCGGAACTTCTGCGCGTAGGCAAAGTCGTTGAGCTTCTCGATGAACTCAAACGAGTACTGGTCAAGAACGGCCTGCTCGTAGTACTCCTTCTCGACCAGGTAGTCGAGGCGTTCCTTGAGCGTGTGGAAGAACACCGTGTTCTGGTTCACGTGCTGCAGGAAGTACTCCCGTGCGGCCTCGCGGTCCTTGTCGAACTGGATCTCGCCGTTGGGACCGTACAGGTTCAGCATCGCGTTGAGGGCGTGGTAGTCCATCGCCGGTGCTTCTATGAGTGACGTTGCCAAAATGCATCCAATCCTTGGTCGACGGTGTTCACGTCGTCTGCGGTTCCGAAGAGTTCAAAGCGATAGAGGACAGGCACCCGGCACTTGGCCGCGATGATGTCCCCGGCCAGGCCGTAGGCCTCGCCAAAGTTGGTGTTGCCCGCCGCGATCACACCGCGGATGAGCGAACGGTTGTCCGGGTCATTCAGAAAACGGATGACCTGCTTGGGCACGGCCCCTCCCTCGATCCCGCCGCCGTACGTTGGCGTGACAAGAACAAAGGGCTCGGTCGCCGCGAGGGGGGCGTCCCCTTTGCGGAGCGGAAGCCTGTCGGCGTCCCGTCCCAGCTTGGTCATGAAGCGGTCGGTGTTGCCGGAGACACTGGAGAAGTAGATCAGTGATGAGGTCATCACCCGTCCTAACAGCTCGACTGTGTGGTGCCGTTATCTACACGGCGGGAGAGCCGGATAGACAGCTCAGGCGGGGAAGAATGCTCTCCCCGCCTGATTTCTGTCACATCCGCGTGGATCAGGAGAGACGCTGAGCGAGCTCTTCGATCTTGTCAGGGCGGAAGCCAGACCAGTGGTCCTCACCGGTGATAACAACCGGAGCCTGGAGGTAGCCAAGCGCCTTCACGTCTTCCAGTGCCTGCTCGTCCTGCGAGAGGTCAAGAACGTTGTATTCGATGCCCTTGCTGTCGAGGGCTCGGTAGGTTGCGTTGCACTGCACGCAGGACGGCTTGGTGTACACCGTGATCGTCATCTCAGGCCTTTCTAGCGGGAGTTTTAATGTGATGTTTGAAGAAGTCGCATGAGGAACTCGATCGCTCGGCCCCCGATGGTTCAATACTACATATAGTTGGCCCCGGAATCGATGACCCCAAGGGGTAGTAGTTACATCCGTGTCATTTTCAACAGCTCCTCCACCGGTTTTGTTCCGTTATCCACCACTGATCCACCGAATTACCCACAGCCGAGCCGACGCTCAAACCGCGCGTTCCCGGGACCAAATCAGAGCCCGTCGGCGTGTCATCCACAGCTCGAACAGTACGACCAACCACCGACACGAAGACGACGCGCTGAAACCGTTTCGGGCGTGTCGACGGGACGCATAGACTGAGCAATTGTGAGCTCCTATTCGACCCTTCTGAAGACCCCGGGGGTCGCCCGGATCATCAGTGCCCAGCTTCTGGCACGTTTCCCCGGAGGCATGCTCTCGCTTGCCATCCTGATGCACGTTGAACGCCAAACCGGGTCGTACGCAAACGCTGGTCTTGTGCTCGCGGCCACAAGCATCGGTCAGGCCATCGCCGGCCCCCTGACCAGCCGATGGATGGGCCGATGGGGCATGCGCCCCGTCCTCATTCTCACCACGCTGGTGTGTGCGGTCTCGGTCACGATCATCGGACTTGCTCCGCTCCCCGTTCTTGGCTACATGCTTCTGGGGCTCATCGCCGGATTGAGCACGCCTCCCGTCCAGCCAGCGGTGCGCACCATCTACCCCAAGATGGTGAACTCCTCCCAGCTCACGCCGCTGTTCAGTCTTGATGCCTCCGCGCAGGAGATCATCTGGGTTCTCGCCCCGGTTGTTGTGACCTTTGTCTCCATTCAGATCAGCACATCCGTCGGCATCCTGATGGCGGCGAGCATCCTTGTCATCGGCGGACTCTGGTTCATCTCGCTCCCCGAACTGGGCCGAGTGCGTATCCCACGGAGCCGACGTGCCTTTGGTGTTGTGCTGAAGCGGCCAACCGTTCTGCTCTCCACCGTTGTTGGCTTCCTGATGATCGCAACAATCGCCGCGGTTGAGGCGGGGGTTGTGGCCACCTTCGGGCACGGCGGAAGTGAAGCGGGAATCGCGCTGGCCATTTTTGCCGTTGGGTCGCTGGCCGGAGGGCTCCTGATGGGACACCTGCCGATCGGCCCGTGGGCGCTGGCCTCTCGCATCGTGATCATTGTGGTTGGTGTGCTGCTGACCCCCGTCTTCAGCAACCTCTGGGGGCTGTCCGCGGCGCTACTCATCGCCGGCTTTGGCATCGCGCCCGCACTGGCCGTCCTGTTTGCCATCGTCTCGTCGACCGTCAAGTTCAGTGACACGGCGGAGGCCTACGGCTGGGTCGGGACGGGACAGCTCATCGGTGCAGCGCTTGGTTCTTCCCTCGCCGGAATCTCCATCGACAACAACGGCGCCGTTGGCGCGTTCTGGGTGGCGAGCGGTTTTGCACTCGCGGCCCTCCTTGGCGCTGTCATCGGCCGACGCTGGCATCCCGACCTTCGTGGGCGCGAGGTCGGCCCGATTCCAGACACAGAGCCGATCTCCGTCCAGCCCTCCTGAGCATTGCCGCAGCTCAGCCGTCCTGCCCCCTTTACCCTCGCTTCGCCGGACGCCCCGCATTAGCGATCGAGGAAAGCTGCGCAAGGGCCTGACTGAGTCGACTGTCCTCGGCCTCGTCAGACATAAAGCGCACCTCAGAAATCCGGTCGGACGCCGAGGTGACAATAACCGGGTCAGCCACAACGACCATGCCGAGCGAGCGAGCGGCCCCCGCAAGCGCACGGGCTCCCGCACCCTCGTCAGCGTTGCGACCGTAGATCACGCTGATGCACGGCACCCCCACGAGCTCAGCACCCAGCCGGTCAAGTGCGGCGGCCAGCGCAGACGAAAATCCCCCACGGTAGTCGCTAGACACCCAGACAACGGCATCCGCCTGAGCGGCGTGCTCCCGCCAGATCTCGGCGGCACGTCGGGGGTCGGGCCCTGAGGGCGTGACGTCGTCCGAGACGAGCGGTGCAAAGTCCAGCAGGTCAACAAAGTCGCTGTCCCACTCCCCCGATATCTCAACGCGATCAAGGGCCCACAACGCGACCGGAAGGGCCACCCGCCCCGGTCGAATACTGCCCATAACAATCATGAGTCGTGCCATGTTTCTCCCCACTCCGAACGGGCCGCCCGCCTGGATCTGCGAGCACCAGAAATGGGGCGCCGTAAAAGGGGCAGCAGCGTTCGGGACAACCTTGATAGTGCAGCACGGAGCACCCCCATATGCCGCGACCCACAGGGCAGCACTCCCCTGCAGACATCTCTGCCGAGGTCCGTCACTCGCGCGGTGGGCGACACCAATCCCGCGACCGACCGCGGACACCACACACCACCAGCCACGTGCCACACACCACGCACCACGCACCACGCACCAGGCACCAGGAACCAGGCACCAGGAACCAGGAACCACACAGTGGTTTTGTCACCCGGCGTCTGCGCCCTGGGGAGCACGATGGGCTCGGGCGTAGGCTGGCCACATGATTGACACCGTGCTCACGCCCGACCTTCTCCACCGCATCAGGTCACGGGCCGCTGACCACGATCGCAGCAACACCTTCCCCCACCAGGACGTGGACGAGCTCGGTGCAGCGGGGTACCTCCGCGCCAGCGTCCCGGTCGCGCTCGGCGGGCTCGGCTGGTCATTCACCGAGGTGTCCCGTGCGCAAAGTCTGCTTGCCACCGCCGCTCCGGCTACGGCTCTCGCCATCAACATGCACCTGGTCTGGACCGGCGTTGCGCGGCAGCTTCACGACAGCGGGGATCACAGCCTTGACCAGATCCTGCACGAGGCAGCGGCCGGTGAGATTTTTGCTTTTGGGGTGAGTGAGGCGGGCAACGATCTGGTGCTCTTTGGCTCGGATACCATCGCTGATCCCGACGGAAGCGGAGGGTTCACCTTCACCGGGACAAAGATCTTCACATCGCTCTCTCCTGCCTGGACCCGGCTGGGGGTCACCGGTCAGGACAGTTCCGACCCCCACAACCCGCACATCGTCTACGCGGTGCTTCACCGGGACAGTGCAACCGTTCAGATCGCGGACGACTGGGACACCGTCGGCATGAGGGCGACCCAAAGCAGAACAACCAGACTTGTTGCCGCACACGCCCCCGCAGCCAGGGTCCTCCGACGTATCCCTTCCGGGCCGTCCGCTGATCCAATTGTTTTTGCGATTTTTTCGCAGTTTGAGCTCCTGATCGCTTCGGTCTACACCGGGATCGCTGAGCGGGCCCTTGAGCTGGGGGTTACGGCTGCGACAAGCCGGCGATCCAAGCGGACAGGCCGCCCCCTCAGTGACGACCCCGATATCCGTCACCGTCTGGCCGGAGCCGCTATCACCCTGGGTGCGCTGCGCCCTCAGCTGGATGCACTCACCACCGACGTCGCTGCCGGCACCAACCACGGTTCATCGTGGTTCCCCCGGCTTGTTGGCCTGAAGGTCCAGGCGACGGAGAGCGCCCGCGAGGTGGTTGACGCCGCCATCCGGTCGGCCGGGGGCGGCAGCTACTTTTCCCACCACGAACTCGGCCGTCTTTACCGGGATGTTCTTGCGGGAATGTTCCACCCCTCCGACGACGAGTCCGCACACGCAACGGTCGCGTCCTGGCTGCTAGGCCCGGTCAGCGACGCCGAGTAACCGGCACCCCACGGGAGCCTGCACGAGCACGAGCACGAGCACGAGCACGTTCAGCGACATCAACCGCATCAACTGATGGCACCGGTTAGTGCCGGTGTCTACCGGTTGTTGCCGAGCTCAAAAGCCTTCAGAAGTTCGGCGACGGCGGCCTCGCGCTGCTCCCCGCCCTGCTCAAACATCTCTGTCACGTGCGTGCGAAGGTGGTTCTCAACCAGCAACTTATTGAGCGAGCCAAGCGACTTCTGAATAGAGAGCGACTGCGTGATGATGTCCATGCAGTAGTCCTCGTTGTCGACCATCTTCTCAAGCCCGCGCATCTGGCCCTCAAGGATCTTGATCCGATGCAGCGCGCGCTTTTTGATGTCCTCGATCATTGCAACAAACTACCCCATCCCCCTGGGCGTATCACTCCGCAGCCGCAAGCGCGTCGGCGGCCAGTTCAAGCGCACCGATCACACCGGCCTGATCACCACACCCGGGGGCAACAATAAACGCACTCGTGGCATCGGCCGCCGGGTGGTCAAGAAGGTAACCGTTAAGCAGGGAGGCGGTCAGCTCACGAACTCGATCAGCCAGCCCCGGCGTCTTGGCGACCCCGCCACCAAGAACGATGCGTTCGGGGCACAGCGACAGCGTGATCGTCATCATCAGCTGGGCAATGTAATAGGCGCTGAATTCGATGGCGGCGGCGCGGTCCTCGCCCAGCTCCGTTCCCGGACGGCCCCACCGAGCGGTCACCGCCGGCCCCGATGCCAGGCCCTCCAGGCAGTCACCGTGGAAGGGGCACACCCCGGCAAAGCTGTCATCCGGGTGGCGACGCACAAGAATATGCCCCAGTTCCGGATGGCCAAGGCCCTGAATGGGACGGCCGCCCACGATGGCGCCCACACCAACACCGGTTCCCACCGTCACATAGGCCAGAGACCCGCGGCCGATGCCGGCACCGTGTCGGTGTTCACCGATTGCAGCACCGGTCACATCGGACACAACGCTCAGCGGGATCTCACCGAGTGCGCCCAGCGCCGCCCGCTGATCAAAGCCGGGCCAGCCCGGCTTCGGCGAGGCAAGAATGGTTCCATATGACGGGCTGAGCGGAACCACATCGACCGGCCCAAAGGACGCCAGGCCCACAGCCTCAATGGGGTACTCGCCCAGCATCGCGGTCAGTTCCGCGTAGTTATCCGCGGGTGATCCCGTCGGAATGGTGATCGAAGCAATGATGTCTGCGGGGCTTGTGCGTTCAGCCACGCCACAGACGATCTTCGTTCCTCCGGTCTCAATTCCGGCAATCATGCTGTGCTCCTCGCGTCGTTGCGGTCGGCACGTCTGCCAGCTCTGTTAGGTGAGGTCCTTGGTGAGGTGGTGTGCCGGATCAAGCGTACTCAGAATCTGGTCGAGTGCCACGCTCAGCGCGTCCCGCTGCTCAGCGGTCAGTGCGTCAAATACGCGTGATCTGACCTCGTTGACGTGGCCGGGCGCAGCCGAAACAACCAGCTCCATCCCCTCCTCCGTCAGGATGGCGAAGGTGGATCGGCCGTCATCGGGACAGGTTGCCTTTGTGACCCAGCCGTTCTCGCCCAGCCGTCGGATCACGTGCGAGAGACGCGAGAGCGACGAGTTGGTGCGCGCCGCCAGATCAGTGAGTGTCAGCCGACGGTCGGACGCCTCGGACAGCATCGCCAGAACGTAGTACTCAAACTCACTGAGCCCGCTGTCGCGCTTGAGCTGGGTGTCGATGGCCGGAGGCAACAGCATCGTCACTGCTCGCAGTCGGAGCCAGGCCGTCATTTCAGCGTCTGTGAGCCATCGGGGGGAGGTCATGACACAACACTACGTTATTTTGTTGACGCTTCAAGTTATTGGGGTTACGCTGACATCAGTTGAACGTTCAAGTAACGAATTGGAGCAATCATGACCATCGCCGTAACCGGAGCAACCGGACACCTGGGCCGCCTCGTTGTCACCGACCTGCTCACCACCCACACCCCCTCAGACATCGTTGCCATCGTGCGCAACGCCGAAAAAGCTCAGCCGCTCGCCGACCTCGGCGTTCAGGTTCGCGTTGCCAGCTACACGGATGAAGCCGCACTCACCGCCGCTCTTGAGGGCGTAACCAAGCTCCTCCTTGTGTCATCCAGCGAGGTCGGCCAGCGCTTTGAGCAGCACAAGAACGTCATCAACGCAGCCAAGACCGCCGGTGTCGCCCAGCTGGTCTACACCAGCGTGCTGCACGCCGACACCACCGAGCTGATCCTTGCCCCCGAGCACAAGGCAACAGAGGAGTACCTGGCAGCCAGCGGCGTCCCGCACACCCTGCTGCGCAACGGCTGGTACACGGAGAACTACGCGGGACTTGTCGCCGAGGCCCGCGCCGCCGGTACCGTTACCGCCGCAGCAGGCGAGGGCCGCGTCGCCTCCGCCACCCGTCAGGACTACGCAGCCGCAGCCGCAGCCGCCCTGCGTGACGATGCACACATCGGCCAGGTGTACGAACTCTCCGGTGACGTGGCCTGGAACTTCACCGAGTTCGCCGCCACCCTGAGCGAGGTTCTTGGCGCACCCGTCCGCTACAACTCGGTCAGCACCGATGAGCTGGTCAGCACCCTTGTCGCTGCGGGCGTCCCCGCAGACGGCGCAGGTTTTGGTGCCGCCCTCGATGCCGACACGGAGAAGGGCTACCTGGCCGACGTGACCGGTGACCTGTCCCGCCTGATCGGACGTCCGACCACACCGCTGGCCGAGGCACTCCGCGCCCTCTAACCCCAGCCCACCCACGAGCCCGAGCCGTCCCGCGCACTCGGAGCACGTCAACAGCAGTGGACCAGAGCACCACCCCGGTGTCCTGGTCCACTGCCGTTTCAGCGCACACCCAAACCACGCACCCAACCGGGTCGCACCCGACCAGGATAAAGCTGCGCCGATCGCCCGACTGGGCCGCGTCCCAGCCAGGGGCCATACTGGTGATCTAGCCGCGCACCACCGCCCGAAGGGACAACGATCACGAACGCCATCCTCTGGCTCTTTGACGCCACACTCACGATTGGCGACCAGACCATTCTGTGGCGCGAAATCGTTGGCAACGTGTTTGGCCTGGCGTCAGCGCTCGGTGGCATGCGCCGAAAGCTCTGGGCCTGGCCGGTTGGCATCATCGGCAACGCCCTCCTCCTGACCGTGTTCCTCGGTGCCGTGTTTAACACGCCCAACCCGGTCAACCTGCTGGGCCAGGCCGGTCGGCAGATCATGTTCATCACCGTGTCGATCTACGGCTGGGTTGCATGGAAACACAACAGGTCCTCGGCAGGGGCCGCCGTCACACCCAGCTGGGCTAACAACACACAGCGGATTGGCCTTGTTGTTGCGCTCATCGGCGGAACCCTGATTCTGACGCCGATCTTCCGGTTGCTTGAGTCGTACGAACCCGTGTGGGCTGACGCGTGGATCTTTATGGGGTCACTGCTGGCCACCTACGGGATGGCGCGGGGATGGGTCGAGTTCTGGTTGATCTGGATCGCCGTTGATGCCGTCGGTGTCCCCCTCCTTCTCAGCGCCGGATATTACGCCTCTGCGTTTATGTACGTGTTCTATGGCGCATTCACCGCGGTCGGCTTTTTCGTCTGGCTTCGCATCGACAGGACACGTCGCCAGATCGTCCGGCTTGGCCCGGGGACATAGGCACGCCGCTCTACTGACATGGACCGATGCCTGTTATTGTTCTGACAATCGATCTTTCACCGTCAGAAGGAGGGGCTGTGCCGAGTGCGGAACACCAGCTGCCACAGGAGCTGTTTATTGACCTCGACCGCTCCGGTCCCGTCCCGCTCTACTATCAGGTAGCCCAGCGCCTGCAGGCGGCCATCCTGAACGGCGAGCTCCCGGCCGGTTCCCGACTTGAAAATGAGATTGCACTCGGCAATCGACTTGGACTGTCCCGGCCAACCATTCGTCGCGCCATCCAGGAACTGGTCGACAAGGGCCTCCTGGTCCGCCGCCGCGGAATCGGAACGCAGGTTGTGCACGGCCAGGTGACCCGCAACGTTGAACTCACCAGCCTGTTTGAGGACCTCGAGCGGTCGGGCCAGCACCCGCAGACCACGCTACTGAGCCGCAGTGTTGAACCGGCGGATGCCCGCATCGCGCAGATCCTTGGTGTTGATGAGGGCGCAGATGTCCTGCACATCTCCCGACTGCGGAGCGCAGACAACGTGCCGATCGCCGTCCTGGACAACGTGCTGCCGACAGAGTTCACCGATCTTGATGATGAGGCGCTCAGCAGCTACGGGCTCTATCAGCTCTTCCGCTCTCGCGGCGTCACCATGCGCGTGGCCAAGCAGCGCATTGGCGCCAGGGCGGCCACATCAACCGAGAGCGACCTGCTTGACATTGCCAGGGGCGGAGCGGTGCTGAGCATGTCACGCACGGCTTTTGACAACTCGGGTCGCGCCGTTGAGCACGGCGACCACGTCTACCGCCCTGACCTGTACTCGTTTGAGATCACCCTGGTCGATAAGTAGACGTCAACGCATGACAAGAGCAGCCAGGTGAACGCCGCACGCATTCCCCTGGCTGCCCTGGTTTGTGTGGTGAGTTACGGTCGTGCTGGAACCGCAAGCTCACCGGTCAGGTACTGGGCCCGACCAAATCCGAACGACCAGTCCTGTGGGCCGTTTTCGACGTATCCGATGAACACGTCCTCACCCCCAACACCCACGCCCTCCAGGTGCGCCGCAAGCGCCGCGTACAGGCTCTGCTTGTCCTGGTCACTGCGACCACGCTGGGTGAAGATCTGAATGAT
>JBQELM010000038.1:0-10919 GCA_052103915.1 Mycetocola sp.
GTCAGCTCACCGCCATCGGAATCGACGTGAAACTTGAGATGCCGCAGCCGGCCGGATACCAGCAGGCCATCAGCAACGGTGACTTCGAGGTCGCGCTTGGCGGCATGGGTAACGGCGACATCTACCAGGCGTTCAACTCGCTGATGTCGAGCGACTTCTACGTCCCCGTCGGCGAGACCACGTCAAACAACTTTGAGCGCTTCCGCTCCGACGAGGCCGACAGTCTCCTCGCGGAGTTCCGCTCCACCGTGGATGAGGACCGCCAGCGCGAGATCGTCAACGAACTGCAGCAGCTTGTCTACGACCAACTCCCCGTGATCGGCATGTACTACGGCGGAAGCTGGGGCCTCTACAGCGACGCAAAGTTCACCGGGTGGCCCACGGAAGACGACCCGTACATGATCCCGCAGAACTACGACTCGGCCCCGCTGCTGACGTTCACGAAGCTCAAGCGCGTCACGGAGGACACCAAGTGAAATACATCGCACAAAAACTCGGGCTGTTTGTCCTCACCCTGTGGGCGGCAGTGACGCTGAACTTCTTCCTTCCCCGGCTGATGCCCGGCTCGCCCGCCGACGCCGCCATCGCCAAGCTGTCGCAGAACGGCCCCGTCACCGAGGCAACCCGCGCCGCCATCGAAGCGCAACTGGGTGTGCCAACCGGCTCGCTGTGGGAGCAGTACCTGTCCTACCTGCACCAGGTTGTCACGCTCGACTTCGGTGTCTCGTACACCTTCTACCCTCAGACGGTATCGAGCATGGTTTCGACGGCTCTGCCCTACACGATCGGCCTGGTCGGGATCGTCACGATCCTCGCCTTTGTCATCGGAACGCTGATCGGTGTGGCCGCAGCGTGGAAGCGCGGGACCTGGCTCGACTCGCTGCCCACACTGACCGGGTCGTTCCTGAGCACCTTCCCGTACTTCTGGACCGCACTGCTGCTGCTGTTCTTCCTCGGCTACGTGCTGCACTGGTTCCCGACCTCCGGGGCGTACGCGGCAACAACAACGCCGGGCTTCACCCCCGAGTTCATTGGTGATGTGCTCCAGCACGCCGTCCTGCCGGCACTGACGATTCTGATCACCTCCCTCGGCGGCTGGATCATCGGAATGCGCAACGCCATGATCAACACCCTGGGCGACGACTACGTGACCTTCGCCGAGGCAAACGGTCTGCGCGGCCGGACGGTTGCGATCCGCTATGCAGCCCGCAACGCGATCCTGCCCAACCTGACCGGCTTTGGTCTTGCGCTTGGTGGCGTCGTCGGCGGATCCATCCTGGTTGAGCAGGTGTTCTCCTACCCCGGTATCGGTTACCTGCTGTTCAACGCCGTCATCGGCCAGGACTACCCGCTGATGCAGGCGCTCTTCCTGATGATCACCGTCAGCGTGCTCATCGCCAACTTCCTCGTCGACATCTTGTACGGCGTACTCGACCCAAGGACCCGCCGATGACTTCAACGCAGAACGTCAGAATTCCGTCCGACCACACCGGGGACACGATCGCGGCGCCGAGCAAGTGGCGCGCGGTGGCCCGCATGGTCGCAACCGTGTGGGGCAACACCAAGGCCCGCATCGGTATCTGCATCCTTGGTGTGTTTGTCCTGCTCGCCATTTTTGCCCCGCTGATTGCGCCGTACGGTCCAAAGGACAACAGCTTTGAGCGGAACGGCGGAGCATCCTGGGCCCACTGGCTCGGCACAACCGCGGCCGGGGAGGACGTGCTCAGCCAGCTCATCTACGGAGCCCGCATCAGCCTCGTCGTCGGCTTCGCCGCCGGAATCCTCTCCACCGTTGTTGCGGTGCTGATCGGTCTCAGCTGGGGCTACCTTCGGGGCTTCGCGAGCGAGGTCGTTGGCTTCATCGTCAACCTGTTCCTCGTGATCCCCGGTCTTCCGCTGATGATCGTGATCGCCGCCTACCTGCAAAACGGCGGAATCTTCATGATCATCGCCGTGATCGTCGTGACCGGCTGGGCGTGGGGTGCGCGGGTGCTCCGCTCGCAGACCCAGTCACTGCGTGGCCGTGACTTTGTGACCTCAGCGCAGTTCTCCGGTGACGGCTCGGCGCGCATTGTGTTCAGGGAGATCCTGCCGAACATGACCTCGCTGATCACGGGAAGCCTCTTTGGCGCGGCGACCGCGGCGATCCTGGCCGAGGCTGGGCTCGAGTTCCTTGGCCTCGGCGACTCAAGCATCGTCAGCTGGGGAACGATGCTCTACTGGGCGCAGAACTCCAACTCGCTGCTCACCGGTCAGTGGCTGCTGCTGTTCGCGCCCGGTCTGTGCATTGCACTGCTGGCGCTGAGCCTGACGCTGATCAACTTTGGTGTGGACGGAATCTCCAATCCCCGCCTGCGTGAAGGGAAGGGACGATGAGCATGACAACCCCCGTGAGCGGTGCCGTGGGCACCGACCAGGACAGCACCCTGCTTGATGTCCGCGACCTGTCCGTTGTGTATGCCTCACCCGGTATGGAGCCGGTGCAGGCTGTTGACCGGGTGTCGTTCACCCTGCGTCGTGGTGAGTTTGTTGGTCTGGTTGGTGAGTCGGGATCAGGAAAGTCGACGCTCGGTTTTGCCCTGACCCGGTTGCAGAAGCCGCCGGCCCAGATCAGCAACGGGCAGATCCTGTTCGGCGGTCGTGACATCCGCGAGCTGGGCACGGAGGAGCTGCGCCGTCAGCGCCAGGGCGGCTTTGCCATGGTGCTGCAGTCGGGCATGAACGCCCTGAACCCTGTCCGAACCATCCGCAACCACTTTGCCGACGTGTTCCGTGCCCACGGGCACGTGGGGCGCGACGAGCGTGAGGCTCGGGCGAGTGAGCTGGTGCAGAAGGTCGGCCTGACACCGGAGGTGCTTGACCGCTACCCGGGTGAACTGTCCGGCGGAATGCGTCAGCGGGTGTCGATTGCTATCGCGTTGTCGCTTGAGCCGCAGCTGATGGTCTTTGATGAGCCGACCACTGCCCTGGACGTTCTTGTGCAGCACGCCGTGATGGACACCATCCAGGCGCTGCAGAAGAGTGAGAACTTCACGGCCATTCTGATCAGCCACGACCTGGGCATTGTGCTTGAGGCGACGGAGCGGGTCATGGTCATGCACGAGGGGCGCATCGTTGAGGATGCCCGCAGTATCGACATTCTTGAGCGCCCGCAGGACGAGTACACCCGCATGCTGCTCAGCCACTACGCCGATCCGCGTGCGGAGACCATCTCCATTCCCGGCTTTGTTGACCTGGGAACGCGCAAGCGTGAGGGCAAGGCTCGGATCGACGTCACAACGACCCGGCCGACCGTGTCCAGCCGTCAGGCCAGGAGCGCGGACTCGGCGATTGTGGTTGAGGGAGTGTCAAAGATCTATCCCGCTCCGCGTCGCGGTGAGGACAGGGTGCACGCCGTCTCCGACGTCTCCCTCCGGCTGGAGCCGGGGGAGTCCCTCGCCCTGGTTGGGGCGTCAGGGTCGGGCAAGTCAACGCTGGCCAAGCTGATCACCGGGGTCGAGAAGCCGACCTCTGGCTCGATCCACTTTGGTGACCTGGATGTGACGGCGCTGCGGCGGCGCTCGCTGCGTGACCTGCACAAGAACGTGCAGATGGTGTTCCAGGACCCGTATGCGGCGCTCAACCCGCTGCACACCGTTGAATACACGCTGACCCGACCGGTGCTGAACTACACCGGGTTGCGTGGGGCGGATGCCCGGCGGCGGGTGTTTGAGCTGCTTGACACCGTTGGGCTGAACCCGGTTGAGCAGTTTGCGGCCAAGCTGCCGCACCAGCTGTCCGGTGGTCAGCGCCAGCGTGTGGTCATTGCCCGGGCGCTGGCGAGCGACCCGCAGGTCCTGATCGCCGATGAGCCGGTGTCGATGCTTGACGTGTCGCTGCGTGCCGGTGTTCTTGCCCTGCTTGAGGACCTGCGCGAGCAGTGGGGCGTCAGCATGCTCTACATCACCCACGATCTGCTCAGTGCGCGCCTGGTGACCGAGAACATCCTCGTGCTGAACCAGGGGCGAGTGGTGGAGCGCGGTGAGACGGCGGCGGTGCTGCAGAATCCGCAGGATCCGTACACGATCAGCCTGCTTGATGCCGTTCCGAACCCGGCCAGAGCAAAGGGAGCACGATGAGCCAGCAGGTGCCCAGCACGGTGACCGACCACAATGCCCCGACCACGCGCGTGACTGCGGCTCCCCGCCAGGACGGAGCACCCGCAGCGATCACGGCCATCACCCCTTTCGGTGACCAGCCGCTTCCGGCCGGGGTGGAACCAATCGGACTTGATCTGCCCGTTGGTCGTCTGACCGCCTTCCGGGTCCGCGCCCGTGACCACGGGCACAGTGTTCCACGTGGAACAGTCCTCATCGTCCCGGGGTTCACCGGGTCAAAGGAGGACTTCACCACCTTCCTTCCCCGACTGGCCGACGCGGGGTGGGACGTGGTCGCTTACAGTCAGCGCGGCCAGGGCGACTCTGTGGGCCCAGCGGGGGTCGAGAACTACCGGCTGGCCGACTTTGCCTCCGACACGATTGCCGTCGCCGATCTGATCGGTGCTGGTGAGCCGGTGCATCTGGTTGGCCACAGTTTTGGTGGTTGTGTGGCCAGGGCCGCCGCCATTGCCGCTCCGGACCGGTTCCGCAGCATCACGCTGCTCTGCTCGGGCCCGCACGGCTGGCCGGGTCGGCACCAGGAGACAACCGACACCGTCACGGCGGGCGGCAGTATCGGGCTCTGGTACCGAGACAACCCGCACACCCGCGGTGTTGCTGATGCCGACCTTGACCCGGGGATGGCGTTCCTCCGCCTGCGTGCGGAGCGCACCTCCCCGGACAATCTGCTGGCCGGTGCAGAGATTCTTCGGACCGACCCGGACACCACCGACCAGCTGCGCGCCACGGGTCTGCCCGCCCTGGTCGCCTACGGCGAATTTGATGACAAGTGGCCGCTTCAGATGCAGCACGAATCGGCGCTGGGCCTGGGAGCCAGAGAGGTCTCGATTCTGGCTGGGATGCACTGCCCGCACCTGGACGGCGAGTCGCCGGAGGCCACGGCGATTGTGCTCGCGACCTTCTGGGGCGAGGCCGGCGACGGGTCGTTTGTCCGAGCGGAACCCGGCACACTCGCGGCCGGATCTGCACCGTCTCCCGACGTGACCGGCTGACCCGGCCGACTGTTGCCGCGCCACCCTCGACCCACTAACGCACCACGAGTGCATCACACCCGACGAAGGAGAAACATCGTGCTTACGTTCCCGGACGGATTCCTCTGGGGTGCGGCCACCGCCGCCCACCAGGTGGAGGGAAACAACATCAACAGCAACTGGTGGGTCATGGAGCATGCCGAGAACTCAACAATGGTTGAGCCCTCCGGCGACGCCATGGATCACTACCACCGCTACCCGGAGGACATGAAGCTCCTGGCCGACGCCGGGCTGAACTCCTACCGCTTCTCCATCGAGTGGGCGCGCATCGAGCCGGAACGGGGTGTTATCTCCCGCGCCGAGCTTGACCATTACCGCCGCATGATTGATACCGCCAGGGAACTGGGCCTTGACCCGACCGTCACGCTGATGCACTTCACCGTGCCGCGCTGGTTCTTCAACGACGGATTCTGGCGTGCGCCGGACGCGGCCGACCTGTTCGCCCGCTACACGGAAACCGTGCTGCCCATCCTTGAGGGTGTTGAGTACGTCTGCACCATCAACGAGCCCAACATCGCCGCGATGCTCGCCGGCGGTGAGGACGCGGCCAACCTGGTTGCCTACGGACTGCCCAACCCCGACCTGGCCGTCGCCGACACCCTGCTGGAGTCGCACAAGCGCTCGGCGGAGATCCTGCACACGGTTCCCGGTGTGAAGGCGGGCTGGACCATTGCGACGCAGGCGTTCCACTTGACGGGTGAGCCGGGGGCGGACGAGAAGCTGCACGAATACGGCTACCCGCGCGACTACTGGTACCTGGAGAACTCCGCCGGTGATGACTTTGTTGGTGTGCAGGCCTACACCCGCACCTTCATCGGTCCGGAGGGGCCGCTGCCGGTCTCGGAGGACGTCGAGACGACCCTCACCGGATGGGAGTTCTTCCCCGAGGCCCTGGAACTCGGGGTCCGCAGCGCGTGGGAGCTCAGCGGGGGAACGCCGATCCTCGTGACTGAGAACGGCATCGCCACGGCAGACGACACCCGCCGGATCGCCTACACGCAGGGAGCGCTTGAGGGTCTGCACCGCACCATCAGCGACGGCATTGATGTCCGGGCGTATCAGCACTGGAGCGCGCTGGATAACTACGAGTGGGCGAGCGGGTTCCGACCCACATTCGGCCTGATCGCTGTCGACCGTGAGACCTTCGTCCGCACGCCCAAGCCGAGCCTGGCCTGGCTGGGTGAGGTCGCGCGCCACAACGGAGTGCAGGGCTAGTCCCCGCGCCGCCCTTCCATCCCTCAGCGGTCAGCTGGGAGGATGGAGGGGTGACCGCACCAACCACCCCCATGCCCCACGCCCGCGCCGCCCGTCTGGGCCGCGACCTCTCCGCCATTGGCCTGGGGACCTGGCAGCTGGGTGCCGACTGGGGTGAGGTGAGCGAGGCCGATGCGCTCGCCGTCCTGACCACCGCGGCGGACGCAGGGGTTACCTTTTTTGATACGGCCGATGTGTACGGCGACGGGCGCTCGGAGCAGCTGCTTGGACGCTTCCTGGCCGACCGTGGCCACCCGGCCGCACTGACCGTCGCCACCAAGATGGGGCGGCGGCTGCCGCAGCTGGCAGAGAACTACACCCCGTCCAACTTTGTTGCCTGGACGGACCGCTCACGGGCGAACCTGGGTGTTGACCGGCTTGACCTGGTTCAGCTGCACTGCCCTCCGAGTGAGGTTATCTCCGCCGATGCCAGCTACGACGCACTGGACGCCCTGGTTGAGCGGGGAATCATCGCGGCCTACGGCGTCTCCGTTGAGACCACGGATCAGGCCCTGAGCGCCATGACCAGACCCCACCTGGCGAGCGTCCAGATCATCATCAATCCGTTCCGGCTGAAGCCGCTTGACGAGGTCCTGCCCGTCGCGGCGGAGACCGGCGTTGCCGTGTTTGCGCGTGTGCCGCTGGCGAGTGGTCTGCTGAGCGGGCGCTACACCGAACAGACCCGTTTTGCCGCCAACGACCACCGCACCTTCAACCGCGGCGGTGAGGCGTTTGACCAGGGTGAGACCTTCTCCGGCGTTGACTTTGACCGCGGGCTTCAGGCCGTGGCTGAGCTCACTGACGCGCTGCCCTCCGGGGTGTCGCTGCCCGCGGCCACCCTCGCCTGGATCGCCGGTCTCCCCGGTGTGACCAGCGTGATCCCCGGTGCGCGGAACGTCTCGCAGGCGCAGAGCAACGCCGCGGCCGCGCGACTGCTGGCTGACCCGGCGCATCGTGCCGGTTTTGATGCGGCTGTGCGGGACGTTTATGACAGGTACTTCCGCGCCGACATCCACCCGCGCTGGTGATGAGATGACCTCTGACGCCACACAGACGCTCCGGCGATACCTCCAGACCGCACGCGAGTCGATGCTGTGGAAGCTGGAGGGGGCAAGTGAGTACGACGTCCGCCGTCCGCTCACCCCAACCGGAACCAATCTGCTTGGACTGGTGAAGCACCTGGCGGGTGTGGAGGCCGGTTATCTTGGCGACGTTTTTGGTCGGCCCTACCCCGCCCCGGAGGAGCTGCCCCCGCTTGATGACGACGCCGAAGACAACAACGACATGTGGGCGCGGGCGGACGAGAGTCGGGACGAGATCATCGCCCTGTACCGCCGGGTGTGGGCGCACGGCGATGCCACCATCAGCGCCTGCGATCTTGATACGGAGGGGACCGTTTCCTGGTGGAAGCCGGGTGCACAGCGGGTGACGCTGCACCTGGTCCTTGTTCATCTGATCGCCGAGACCAATCGGCATGCCGGTCACGCGGACATCGTGCGTGAGCTGGTTGACGGCTCGGCGGGCCTCCGTGACGGCAACAGCAACCTGCCGGACGCGGATGCCCGGTGGTGGGCTGAGTACCGTGACCGCCTGGAGCAGACCGCCCGCGAGGCCGCTGGTATCTGAACCGCCCGCGGTCGCGTGGTTGTCCAGTCGCCGTCGCCATCGGGGCTGTCCCCTTGACCGGGTCTGCCGGCTCGGCCAGTGTTAACCACACAGGGACGGGAGCGACCATGAGCCGGAAACCGCGGAAGAGCGTTGTAGGAATTGTGGGGCTGATCGTCATTGGTCTGGGCGCCGTGGTGGCCGTTGGTGCCCTGTTCGGTGCGAGCAGCACCTCACCCATTCCCCGGGACTCGCTGCTGGTGGCCGGGGCCGTCATCGCGCTGATCGGCATTCTGATCAGCGTGCTCGCCGCCATCCGGGGCGGGAGCGGACCGCAGGACTAGCCGTCGACGCGCGTGGGGGACGCGGCGTCGCCGTTAGGGTTGTCACGCTCGATCAACGTCGCCAGCAGCGCTGCGGGGGTGTTCGGGTCTGACACGGTCACGGCAAAGAACTTCCCGTTCGTCATCGTGATGACAAAACCCGGTCCCCGGCGCATGACGATCGCCGATCCGCCCGGCATGATGCGGTAACCCCAGCCGCCCCACTCGCCCGGTTCGATGGTGCGCACCTCAACGGAGGCGATGGAGGACAGCGGGACACGCTTGAGTGGAATGCCGGCGAGACCGCTGGCCCGCAGGCCGCGACGATCGATGGAGACCCTGATCCGGGCAAAAACGAGGACAAGCGCGACGGTGGCCAGGCCGAGGCTGACCGTGACGACGGCCCCACCCGATTCCCCCGAAACAACGATGGGGATCATGATCCCGACGTAGAGAACAACAAGGGCAATCGCGAGATAGACAAAGAGCCGGCCACTGATCACGGCTGACCACGCGCTGTCCTCGCTGTCGCTGAGCGTGATGCGGTCAACCCGGTCAGCGGGCACAAGCGGTGCGGCCTGTCCTCCCGGGGCGATGGGGACCGCGATCAGGCCGTACAGAGTGGAGGCGAGGACAACAAGCAGCCAGGGACCGAGGACTGCAGCGTAGGCATCACCGGCGGCGATGGTGACGGTGATCGACACCAACCAGATGGACACGCCAAGTCCCGCAGGGACACCGCAGAACGCAAAACTTCCGCGACGGGCGCGAGGGCTGAGGCCGGGAACCCAGGCGACCACCCAGGCACCGACGGCGCCGATCCCGGCGAGGACAAGGCACATGGTCAGATGCCCGGCCGGGGGCACGGCGCCGTCCGCGGGGCCGGCACCCGACCAGTGTGATGCGATCTCGGACGGCAGGGTGTCCCACCAGAGCGCAGCCGTGATCAGGATGGCCACAAGCGGAAGCGTGAGGACGGTCGCGGCGAGGACAAGGCGTGTCCGTCGTACCGCGGGGCTGAGGGCGGGGGCTGGGGGCGTCACGGTGTGTGCTCTCCTCTGATGAGGCGGATGAGGTCGTCTGTGCTCAGGCCGAGTTTGTCTGCTTCGGCGCGGATCTCGGTGGCGAGCTGGGTCAGTCGGGCCCGGCCTGGTGCAGCCTGACTACTGATCCAGGCTCCGCGCCCGCGCCGCATCTCCACATAGCCTTCGTCTTTGAGCGACTGGTAGGCCCGCAGCACGGTGTGCATGTTGATGCTGAGTGCTGTCGCCAGTTCTCGCGCGGGTGGCAGGCGGTCGCCCTGGCTGAGTGTTCCGTTGTCTACGTCCCGGCGCACCTGGATCGCCAGCTGCTCGGCGAGCGAGACGGCTGAGGCGTGGTCAATGCGGAACAACATGTTCGCAATGTTACTAGAACAACTGCTTCTGTTGTCAAGACCTCAACGCGGTAGGCTCACAGCTGTGGCTCGGTGCCGTTTCTGCAGCACCCACCGGACGTCGGGGCCACTCGCCAGATCACACCCCCACGGAGGAACCATGTCCGCACCCGTTGTTGTCACCGCCCACTTTGAGCCGCAGCCGGGCAAGCTTGACGAGCTGCGCACCGCGCTGGTTGGTGCCATCCCCGCCGTACACACGGAGGAGGGCTGCGAGCTGTACGCCATCCAGGACGCCCCCGACGGCACCATCCTGATGATCGAAAAGTGGACAACCCGCGAACTGCTTGACGCCCACGCCGTCGGTGAGCCCGTCGCTGCGCTGAACGCCGCCATTGACGGCCTGGTGACCGGCCCGGCCGTTGTCACGATCCTTGACCCGATCCCCGCCGGAACCGAGGTGCAGGGCCAGCTCTAAGCCGCCACGCATCGCACGCTGCCTCTGCGCCCACCGCTCGTGACCAGGGCCTCAACGAAACAACACAGATGACTGCACCGACCGGACCCGACTCGTACCGCAGCATCGCGGCACCGGTGGTTGCTGAGCTTGAAATCAAGCGATCGCTGTTCCGGTGTGACCTGGTTCCTGTTGGCACAGAGGAGGCGGCTCGCGCCGTCATCGCGACGGCCAGATCCGAGCATCCCAAGGCGCGACACCATTGCAGTGCCTTTGTCCTGGGGCCCACCGCTCGGACGCAGCGAAGTAACGACGACGGTGAGCCCTCAGGCACGGCCGGGGCGCCGATGCTTGACGCGCTCACCTCGGCCGAGCTCAGCGATGTTGTTGCCGTGGTGAACCGCTATTTTGGTGGTGTTCTGCTGGGGGCTGGCGGGCTGACCCGTGCCTACCGCGCCGCGGTTGCTGAGGCCGTGGCCCGGGCCAGGCACGTCCGGTACGAGCTCCGCCAGCACGCCAGCATCGCCCTTGACTACGCCACGGCGGCGCTGGTGGAGGCGGAGGCTCATCGGCGCGGTTGGGCGCTCGGCGACTCGGTGTACGGCTCGGACGTCACGCTGGATATTGCCGTTGCGCCGGATGATCGTGAGCTGCTTAGCCATCGTGTTGCTGAGCTCAGCGCCGGAGCAGCGCAGCCGGTGTGGGGCGCAACCGAGT
>JBQELM010000039.1:0-3664 GCA_052103915.1 Mycetocola sp.
AAATGTGGGGGCGAACGGACAACGGGCCCGGCTCCCCCGGAAAAACCGGAGGAGCACGGGCCCGTGCAGCACGCTAACGGTGGTCGCGGTCGTGTGATCCCGGCGCCGAGACGGCCGACTTCTGCATCTGGACAAGGAACTCAACGTTGGAGCCGGTCTCCTTGAGCTTGCCAAGGACAACCTCAAGCGCCTGCTGAGTGTCAAGACCAGCAAGAGCACGACGGAGCTTCCAGGTGACCTTCACCTCGTCGGCGGCGAGCAGCATCTCCTCACGACGCGTGGACGATGCGTTCACGTCAACGGCGGGGAAGATGCGCTTGTCAGCCAGCTGACGGCTCAGGCGCAGCTCGGAGTTACCCGTTCCCTTGAACTCCTCAAAAATGACCTCGTCCATCTTTGACCCGGTCTCAACCAGGGCCGTGGCGATGATCGTCAGTGAGCCGCCGTTTTCGATGTTGCGAGCCGCACCAAAGAACCGCTTGGGCGGGTAAAGGGCGCTCGCGTCAACGCCACCGGAGAGCACACGACCGGAGGTCGGTGCGGCCAGGTTGTAGGCGCGGCTCAGGCGGGTGATGGAGTCAAGCAGCACGACAACGTCGTTGCCCATCTCGACCAGACGCTTGGCCCGCTCAATGGCGAGCTCTGCGACGGTGATGTGGTCCTCGGCGGGACGGTCGAAGGTGGAAGCGATGACCTCACCCGTGACCGAGCGCTGCATGTCGGTGACCTCTTCTGGCCGCTCGTCAACCAGAACCATCATGAGGTGAACCTCCGGATCGTTCTTCGCGATCGCGTTGGCGATCTGCTGAAGAACAATGGTCTTTCCGGCCTTCGGCGGGGCAACGATCAGGCTGCGCTGACCCTTACCGATGGGGGCAACCAGGTCGATGATCCGCTGTGTGAGCTTGTTCGGCTCGGTCTCCAGGCGCAGACGCTCCTGCGGGTACAGCGGGGTCAGCGCGCCAAACTCAACGCGGGCACCCGCGTCTTCAACGCTGAGGCCGTTGATGGACTCAACCTTGACGATGGCGTTGTACTTCTGGCGACCTGTCCCCTCGCCCTCACGCGGCTGCTTGATGAAACCGGCAACGGCGTCACCCTTGCGCAGGTGGTACTTCTTGACCTGTCCAAGGGAGACGTAGACGTCACTTGGGCCCGGCAGGTAGCCAGAGGTGCGGATGAAGGCGTAGTTGTCCAGAACGTCAAGGATTCCGGCAACGGGGATCAGGACATCGTCCTCGGTGATCTCCGGCTCGACGTCCTCGCCCGTGCGACGCTTACGGTCACGCCCACGGCCGCGACCGCGACCGTTGCTGTCGTCGTCATCCGCGGCGGCCGGCTGTGACCGCTGGTTGTTGTTCTGGTTCTGTGAGTCCTGGCCCTCGGTCGAGCGGTTGCGGTTGCGGTTGCGCCCGCGTCCACGACCGTTACCATCGCCGTCAGTGTTGTCCTGACGGTTTCCGCTGTCACGGTTCTGCGACTCATCCTGCGTGTTCTTGTCGTCCGCACCGCGCGAGCGCTTGTCAGCGTCCTGCCGGCCCTCGGAGTCCTGGCGCTTGTCGTCCGAGCCGTTCTGGCGGGATTCGGCGTCAGAGTTCTGCTGGCGGTCACGGCCGCGGCCACGACCACGACGGTTGGACCGCGGCTCCGCCGTGCCCTCATCGTCGGAGTCACTGCGCTCATCCGCGGCGGGCGGCAGCTGAATCTGGTTGGGGTCTGCGTTGACATGCCCACCGGCGGCAACGGGTCCACCGCTACGGGCCCGACGTGAGCCTCGGGGTGCATCCCCCGCCGACTGGGCAGCGGCCGCGGCATCGGCGATGGCCTCGGAGAGGCTGGCCTCGATAGCGGCGGCATCCTCAGGGGCTACCGTGCTCTCGGAGGAGGCACGGCGTGAGCCGCGCTGGCCACGTCCCGCACCACGGACGTTCTCGCCGCGGCGCGACGCCCTGCCCTGCGGCGCAGAGTCGCCGTCAGCCGACGGGGCGTTCGAGTCCGCTGCGGGTGCCGCTGACTCGGATGCTGCCGTGGCACTGTCCTGCTCGGTCTGCGCCTGCTCACCCGCGCTGGGCAGCTCGATCAGCGCCTCAGCGGCAGGAGCCTCGGCTCCGGACGCACCGGTGGTGTCCTGTGCGCCCAGCTGAGAACCGCGGGCAGCCACGATGGCGCCAATCAGTTCCTGCTTACGCAGCTTTGATGCGCCGGCAAGGCCAAGCCCTGTGGCCAGCTGCTGCAGCGCAGCGACCTTCAGACGGCCGAGTTCGGCGTCGGGCACCTCAGAGGGAGATGCTGTGTTGACTTCAGTCACGATGTTGGGATTCCTTTCCTCCCGGGCGCTCTGTGCGCTACACGGGGAGTACCACCATCCGGGGTGCATGCGTCACTCCACGGCGACGCACTGCCACACCCCCGAGACACCGTCAGCTCACAGGAATCTACACAGAGAAAAGTGAGTGACATCTGCCGGTGGATTGATAATGCGAATGCAACACAACGGGAGAGAACTGCGCAGATGCGCTCCGCTGTGTTGCCCCCACCCTAGCACCGCTTGTGCATCAAACAGGTGAAATATCGCCCCGCGTTCGGGATGAGTTCATTCTCCTGTCCCCAACCGGATGACTCCGACCCGCTCGTTACTGCTCGCCACCCAGCTCTGAGACCTGGGCTCCACGAATATCAACGGCCAAACTCAGCGCACGCCAGGGCACATCGCTGACCTCTGCCGCCGCTGCCGCCGCACGCTCACGGTCACCGGGACCGTCGGCCAAAACAAGAACGGAGGGACCCGCCCCTGAGACAACCGCGGGGAAACCGCGCTCACGCAGAGCCGCGACCATTCCGCTTGTCGCCGGCATCGCGCTGGCCCGATAGTTCTGGTGGAGGCGATCCTCTGTTGCCGCGAGCAGCAGCTCGGGGCTCTGGGTCATGGCCGCAATCAGCAACGCCGAGCGAGACACATTAAAGATCGCGTCCTCATGCGGAACCTGTTCCGGCTGCAGGCTCCTGGCCAGCTTGGTCGACATGGTGACCTCTGGAACAAGGACAAGCGGCGACACTCCCCTGTGGACAAGCAGTCGCTTGTACCGGGGGCCGTCCTCGGTGATCCACGCAATCGTCAGTCCACCAAACAGGGCGGGCGCAACATTGTCCGGGTGGCCCTCGAGGTCGGTGGCAATGCGGAGCAGCTCATCGTCACTGACCTCACGCTCCGAACCGATCAGGCCGACGGCGGCCATGATTCCGGCCACAACCGCGGCACCGGATGACCCCATTCCGCGACCGTGCGGGATGGTGTTGTTCGCCTCGATCAGGATTCCCGCTGGGGGCGTGACACCCAGCGCGGTGAAGGTGTGCAGCATCGACGCCGCGACCAGGTTGCTCTCGTCACTCGGGACCTCACCGGCTCCAACGCCGGACACCTCAACACGCACACCCGGCTCGGCAACAACGCTGACAATCAGCTCGTCGTAGACGCTCAGGGCAATGCCAAGGGTGTCAAACCCTGGGCCAAGGTTGGCGGAGGTCGCGGGAACGGTCACCCGGACGCGGCGCGATGCGGTGCTCACTCCGCTGAACCGCCAGCGACAAGGCCAAGCACGTCGGCAACCTGACGGGTGTCCGCGGGGACAACGGTCGGCGCGACCTCTGACCCATCCTCACGCTT
>JBQELM010000039.1:3674-10852 GCA_052103915.1 Mycetocola sp.
CAGGGCCCACTGCGGGTCCTTCAGACCGTGACCGGTCACGGTGAGGACAACACGAGCACCGGCGGGGATGACGCCCGCGGCGGAACGCTCGAGCAGACCGGCAACGCTGATCGCTGACGCCGGCTCAACAAACACGCCAACCTCTGCCGCAAGGATCTTCTGCGCACGCAGGATGTCTGCGTCACTGATGGCGCCAAAGTAGCCGTCGGTGGCGTCGCGGGCCTCAAGAGCAAGCTCCCACGATGCCGGGTTTCCGATACGGATCGCGCTGGCAACGGTCTCGGGGTTCTTGACGACCTCGCCACGAACAATGGGGGCCGAGCCCGCAGCCTGGAAACCAAACATACGGGGCAGCGTTGTGGCCTCGCCGTGAGCAATGGCCTCGCGGTAGCCGCGAGTGTATGCCGTGTAGTTTCCGGCGTTGCCGACGGGGATGAAGTGGAAGTCGGGGGCGTCACCCAGGACGTCAACAACCTCAAACGCCGCGGTCTTCTGGCCCTCGATGCGGTCGTTGTTGACCGAGTTGACCAGGTGGACGGGGTAGTTGGCGCTCAGCTCACGCGCAATGTCGAGGCAGTCATCAAAGTTACCCTGCACCTGGATCAGTGATCCGTTGTGCGCCACGGCCTGGCTGAGCTTGCCCATGGCGATCTTGCCCTCGGGAACAAGCACGGCTGCGGTGATGCCGGCGTGGGCGGCGTAGGCCGCAGCGGATGCGGAGGTGTTACCGGTCGAGGCACAGATAACGGCCTTCGCTCCGGCCTCAACGGCCTTGGTGATGGCCATGGTCATGCCGCGGTCCTTGAAGGAACCGGTCGGGTTCATGCCCTCGAACTTGACCCACACCTGAGCACCCGTTCGGGCTGACAGCGCCGGCGCTGGGATCAGCGGGGTTCCACCCTCGCCGAGGGACACGATGGGCGTTGACTCGGTTACGTCAAGTCGATCCGCGTACTCGCGGATAACTCCGCGCCACTGCTTGGCCATTACTCGGCTCCTTCTACTCGTAGAACACTTTCGACGCTGACAACGGTGTTGTTGTCGGCGAGGGCGGCGACGGTCTCGCGCAGAGCGGCCTCGCCGGCAGCGTGCGTTCCGATCACCAGGGTAGCGGTCCTGTCCCCCGTGGCGTCACCCTCGGCGACGTCCTGTCTGACCGTCTCAACGGAGACGCCCCCACGGCTGAACACACCGGCGACCTCGGCAAGAACGCCTGGCCTGTCGGTGACGGTCAGAGTGATGTAGTACCGCGTGCGGACAAGACCAATCGGAAGAACGGGAAGATCAGCGTGCGTTGAGCTCGCGATGCCGGGACCACCGGCCACGTGACGGCGGGCCGCAGACACGGTATCGCCAAGAACAGCCGAAGCCGTTTCCTGCCCACCGGCACCCGCGCCGTAGAACATCAGTGGTCCGGCCATCTCAGCCTCAACAAACACGGCGTTGTTGCCGCCGTGTACGGATGCAAGCGGGTGCTCCTTGTTGAGCAGCGCCGGGTACACCCGAACGGAGATGCCCTCCGTGCTGTCGTCGTCAACGGCCTTTTCGGCAATGGCCAACAGCTTGATGACGTATCCGGCCTGACGGGCAGACTCAACCTGCTCGGCTGTCACACCGGTAATGCCCTCGCGATACACCGCGTCTGCAGGAACCTCGGTGTGGAAGGCGAGGCTGGCCAGGATGGCGGCCTTCTGTGCGGCGTCGTACCCCTCAACGTCAAGGGTCGGATCGGCCTCAAGGTAGCCAAGCTCCAGAGCCGTCGCCTGAGCGGACTCTGCGCTGTCCCCGAAACGGTGCATCCGGTCAAGGATGAAGTTGGTACTGCCGTTGACGATCGCCAGGATGCGGCGAATGTTGTCGCCAGCCAGGCTCTCGCGCAGCGGACGGATGATCGGGATCGCCGCGGCCACAGCCGCCTCGTAAAACACAGCGGCTCCCACGCGCTCGGCCCGCTCAAACAGCTCAGGGCCGTGGGCAGCGATCAGGGCCTTGTTACCCGTGACAACGTCGGCACCGCCGTCGATGGCGCGCTCAATGAGCGACTTGGCCGGCTCGATGCCACCCATCAGCTCAATGACAATGTCGGCGCTGAGCACAAGAGACTCGGCATCCGTTGTCAGCAGCTCACGCGGCAGCTCCGTGTTGCGCGGCGCGTCAATGTTGCGGACGGCAATGCCCACAAGCTCAATGTCTGCACCGATCCGCGCCGCGAGCTCCTCACGACGGTTGATCAGAACAGCGGCAACCTGCGAGCCGACGGTGCCGGCTCCCAGAACCGCCACCCTCACACTGCGATAGTCGTTCATTTGGTGTCCCATCCGGCGTCACGTGCCAGTAGATCGGTCTGGGTTTCACCGCGCACAATCACGCGGGCCTGACCCGACTCAACCGCAACAACGGCTGGTCGAGGAAGGAAGTTGTAGTTGCTTGACAGCTCCCAGCAGTAGGCGCCCGTCACGGGGACCGCCAGCAGGTCGCCTCGGCGCACGTCCGCGGGAAGGTAGTCGGCGTCAACTACGATGTCGCCGGACTCGCAGTGCTTCCCAGCAAGTCGGATCAGCTGAGCGTCCGCGTCCGAGGAGCGCGAGACCATCCGGACGGCGTAGTCTGCACCGTAAAGCGCGGGACGGGCGTTGTCGCTCATGCCGCCGTCAACGCTGACGTAACGTCGGGTGTGCGGTTCGCCGTCAACCTCAACGGCCACGTCCTTGATTGTTCCCGCGCTGTAAAGCGTCACGGTGCTCTGCGCGATGACGGCACGGCCCGGCTCAAACGCGAGAACAGGGATATCGATCCCCCGCTCAGCGCACTGCCTGGCCACGTCGCCGATGATGGCATCGGCCAGCTCAGCAATCGGTGTGGGTGTGTCAGCCGTGGTGTACGCAACACCAAAGCCGCCACCGAGGTTCAGCTCGGGAACGGGGCCGCCCTGAAGGAGCTGCTGGTGCACCTCAAGCAGTCGGGACGCCGACTCAGAGAACCCGTCCGCACCGAAGATCTGCGACCCGATGTGACAGTGCAGACCGAGGAACTCAAGACCCGCGTGCTCCCTGATCGAGGCAACGATCGCCGGCGCCTGCTCAAGCGTGACACCAAACTTCTGGTCCTCGTGCGCGGTGGCAAGAAACTCGTGGGTGTGGGCGTGCACGCCGGAGTTCACCCTGAGCCGAACCGGCTGCACGCGCCCGTGGCGCTGGGCCGCCTCGGCAACACGGGCGACCTCCTCGGCTGAGTCAAGAACAATGGCACCGATACCCCGGCGAACAGCATCATCCAGCTCAGCATCCGACTTGTTATTGCCGTGGAAACCACACGCCGCGGGATCAACCCCCGCCGCGAGGGCAACGGCGAACTCGCCACCGCTACAGATATCGATCCGCATGCCCGCGGCGCTCATCCACTGCGCGACGGCGGTCGAGAGGAACGCCTTACCCGCGTAGTAGACGTGCACCTGTGTGCCGTGCCGCGTCGCAGCAGAGCTAAACGCCGACACGACCTCAGCAGCCCTGGACAGCAGGTGCTCACGGTCAAGCACGTAGAGCGGGGTACCAAACTGTTGCGCAAGCTCTGTCACGGCAACACCGCCGAGCTCAACAACACCGTCGGGCCTGCGCTCGGTCGTGTCCGGCCAAATCACCCGGTCAAGGTTGTTCGCGTCATCTGGAGCGCGAAGCCAATCGGGAGCGAGGGGGGATGATGCCACAGCGGGAAGCCAATCGTTGGTTCGGGAGGGCGTGCTCAGACGGGGAGCACTGTCATCGAGTCTAGCCAGAGCGGCATCACCGCCACAGAATACGATCCGTTGATGACGGAATGGATCGTGATTACTCGCAGGTGCCCAGCTGGGACAGACCGGAGCCAGACAGCGGAAGATCGGTCCCCTCCGCCGTCAGTGACAGTGCTGTGGGGCTTACGGACACATCCGTCAGGGAAAGCGCTGCCGGAAGCCGGTCAGCCACACACAGCCGAATGGGGTCACCGTCAAGAATCCGGTCGACAAGGGGCTGCACGCTGATACCCAGGTCACCGGCATCAACGTCGGCCGCGGTTGGGGTCAACAGCACAACTCCATCGGCGACGCTCGGCACAACCGTGACGCGGTAGCCGAGTGACACGCCGAGCACGTCAGCCGAGCTTCCGTAGCTGAACTCCCCGTCACCCAGCTCAACCTGGGCGGCAGCATCGGGCAGCAGATCAAGGCTGGACAGCTGATCGGCGCTGGTACTCACCGTCACGCTGATGTGGTCAACCGGGTCAACCGTGTTCCGGGGCACACCGTCAAGCGTTGCCGTGGCAGAGAGATCAATATCGTTCGCCTTCAACCGGGGCGCATCGATGGCGATCTGGTCAAAACGACCGGAGATGATCTGAGCCACAGCCCAGCCACCACCGAGAGTGACGTCCACATCGCCGGTGACGTTCTCCGGCAACTTGGCGCTGACCTGACCGGCGACGATGTCCTCAACCGACTGACGGGCAAGCCGATCAGAAAGCCAATAGCCCACAACGGCAAGCACCGCGAGGACAACAAGGATGATGAGCGCGGTCACCCAACCACGACGCTTTGACCGTCGCTTCCGGCGCGACGCAGCGGGGGTGTCGGTGAAAAGCTCGCTCACGGCTGGTGTCCCTACATCCGCTCGGGGGCGCTCACGCCCAACAGGTCAAGACCGTTGCGCAGAACCTGGCCGGTGGCCTGGTTCAGCCACAGCCGGGTGCGGTGCACATCGCTGAGCGCCTCGTCCCCGAAGGGAAGCACCCGCCGGTTGTCGTACCAGCGGTGGTACAGAGCGGCGAGCTCCTCCAGGTACCTGGCCACGCGGTGCGGCTCACGCAGTTCAGCGGACTGGGCCACGATGCGCGGGAATTCCTGCAGCGCCCCCAGAAGGGCCGACTCGGTCTCGTGGTCAAGCAGCTCGGGGGCAAAACCGCTCAGGTCAACTCCCGCGTCGGCGGCGTTGCGCGCGACGGAGCAGGTCCTGGCGTGCGCGTACTGCACGTAGAAGACGGGGTTGTCGTTGCTGCGCTTGCGCATCTGCTCGGGGTCAAGCGTCAGCGGGGAATCCGCCGGGTACCTGGCGAGCGTGTAACGCAGCGCGTCGGTACCAATCCAGCTCTGCAGGTCGTCAAGCTCAACAATGTTGCCCGCACGCTTGGAAAGCTTGGCTCCATTGATACTGACCAGCTGACCGATCAGAACCTCAATGTCCCGCTCGGGGTCATCCCCCGCCGCACCGGCGAGAGCCTTCAAACGGTGAACGTAACCGTGGTGGTCGGCACCAAGCAGGTAGATCTTGTGCGCAAATCCGCGATCAGACTTGGAGAGGTAGTAGGCGGCATCGGCGGCGAAGTAGGTGTAAATACCGTTGCCCCGCTTGATGACACGGTCCTTGTCGTCACCAAATGCTGTGGTGCGCACCCAGATCGCATCGTCCTGCTCGTAGACGTATCCCTGTTCGCGCAACCGCTCAACCGACCGGTCAATGGCGCTCTGTGACGCACCCTCATCCACAGCGTGCAGGGTGCGCTCGCTGAAATACTCGTCAAAGTGAACGTTGAAGGTCACAAGTGACCGCTCGATCTCGGCGAGCTGCATCTGGTAGGCCAGTTCACGGGCCGTAGCCAGCTGCTCGTCCTCCGGACGCTCAAGCAGATCGGGGACCTTCGCAAGCACTCGGCTCGCCAGGTCGTTGATGTACGAGCCGGGGTATCCGCCCTCAGGTGTTGGCTTCCCCTGCGCGGCGGCCAGGACAGACAGCCCGAAGGTATCCATCTGGTTTCCTGCATCGTTGATGTAGTACTCGGCATGAACCGTGGCACCGGAGGCACGCAGCACGCGGGCAATCGCATCACCAAGGGCAGCCCAGCGGGTGTGGCCGATGTGCAGGGGGCCGGTGGGGTTGGCCGAGACAAACTCAAGGTTGATCTGCTCGCCGCTCAGGCTGGTGTTGTGACCGTAGTCGCTTCCCTGCTCAACAATGGTGCGAGCCAGGGCGCCGGCAGCTGCTGCGTCAAGGCGAATGTTGATGAAGCCGGGGCCGGCGACCTCCGCGGACGCAACACCGGCGGTGCCACTCAGCCCGTCAACGATCTGTTCGGCCAGCTGACGCGGCGGCACGCCCAGCTGCTTGGCCAGCTTCATTGCAACGTTTGACGCCCAGTCGCCGTGATCACGGTTTTTTGGCCGCTCAAGCGTCACCACACCGTCAGCGATTTCATCGCCGGCACCGGGACGGTGCTGATTGGCGATCGGTCGGAGGATGGCCAGAATGCTCAGGGCAAGATCGTCGGGAGTCACGAGCCACAATTCTAGCTGACGTCTCGGTGACAATTCCGCTCCAATCGGGCAGAGGGCTCCCGGCGGCACCACACGGCTTGATATGTTCGGATCACACTCCCACGCAGAAAGAGCAGCCATGGCTACCCGTTCCGTCTCCCCCACCCGTCGTCTTGTCACCGCGCTCGCGATTGCCGCAAGCACCGGTCTTCTGCTGAGCTCCTGTGCTCCGTCCGGTCAGGGCGCTACTCCAACGGCCTCAGAGACCGCCGAGCCCACAGCCGTCGAGACCGCTCCAGCCACAGACGAGGCCACGCCGGAAGAGACCCCAAGCGAGGACCCGACCGTTGCGGCACCGCAGTCGCAGGAGATCGGTGTTGATTGCGCTGGCCTGATCAGCAATCAGCAGATGTACGACTACAACCCCAATGTTTCTCTGCTGAACACGGTCGCCCTTGACACCTCAAGCAACGTGTCAACGGTTGACGAGCTCAACGGCCTGGTGTGCCAGTGGGTTAATGCGTCAACCGAGGACACCATCGATGTGGGTGTTGCCCTGCTTGACGACGCCACCATTGAGAACCTGAAGAACCTGGCCATCGACCGCAGCAGTGCCGTCCCCACCTACCGCGAAAGCGGAGCCGACGAGGGCTACTTCAGCGCAACAGGCAAGGAGGCGCAGGCCTTTGTTGGTGATTACTGGATCACCATGCGCTCGGAGATGTTCCTTGAGCCTGGCGATCCCCAGATCCTGATGGCCGACGCGATCGCCAATTTGAACGGCTGACACTCGCGGGCGCACGTCGGGTCGGTTCCTGGCTCCGGCGTGCGCTAGGGTAGTCATCGCGCCTCCGTAGCTCAGGGGATAGAGCGCCGGTTTCCGGTACCGTAGGTCGGGGGT
>JBQELM010000040.1:0-10803 GCA_052103915.1 Mycetocola sp.
TCTAGGATTGTCCTCATGGCCAGCCGCAGAACCTTCTCCATCACCACGCCCATTTTTTACGTCAACGACGCCCCGCACATCGGGCACGCCTACACAGAGGTGGCCGCTGACGTTCTGGCCCGCTGGCACCGCCAGGCCGGTGATGACGCCTGGATGCTGACCGGAACGGACGAGCACGGCGAGAAGATCCTGCGCACCGCAACAGCCAACGGTGTCAGCCCGCAGCAGTGGGCAGACAAGCTGGTTGAGGACGCCTGGAAGCCGCTGCTTGAGACCATCAACATCAGCAACGATGACTTCATCCGCACAACGGAGCCGCGGCACGAGGAGAACGTGCAGCGTTTCCTGCAGAAGCTCTACGACGACGGCTTCATCTACTCGGGCGAATACGAGGGCTTCTACTGTGTGGGCTGCGAGGAGTACAAGCAGCTGAGCGAGCTGATCGACGGCACCGGTGCCTACGAGGGCCAGAAGGTCTGCGCCATCCACACCAAGCCGGTTGAGCTGCTGCACGAGAAGAACTACTTCTTCCGCATGAGCGACTTCGGTGAGCGGCTGCTTGCCCTGTACGAGGAGCGGCCCGACTTTGTGCAGCCCGAATCGGCGCGCAACGAGGTCATCCAGTTCGTCCGTCAGGGTCTGAGCGACCTGTCGATCTCCCGCTCCACCTTCGACTGGGGTGTGAAGGTTCCGTGGGACGACAGCCACGTGGTCTACGTCTGGTTTGACGCCCTGCTCAACTACATCACCGCCGCCGGGTACGGCAGCGACGACGAGGCCTTCGCCCGCCGCTGGCCCGCCGTCCACCTGGTGGGCAAGGACATCCTCCGCTTCCACGCCGTCATCTGGCCGGCCATGCTGATGGCCGCGGACCTGCCCGTTCCCGAGCGCGTGTTCGGTCACGGATGGTTGCTTGTTGGCGGAGAGAAGATGTCCAAGTCCAAGCTGACCGGCATCGCCCCGACGGAGATCACCGACACCTTCGGCTCCGACGCGTTCCGCTACTACTTCCTCCGCGCCATCACCCTGGGCCAGGACGGCTCGTTCAGCTGGGAGGACCTGTCCGCCCGCTACCAGGCCGAGCTGGCCAACGGTTTTGGCAACCTCGCCTCGCGCGGGCTGAGCATGGTGCAGCGTTACTTCGACGGTGTTGTTCCCGCCGCCGGTGTGGCAGGTCCCGCCGAGCAGGAGATCGCCCGCATTGCCGCCGCCGCCGCTGAGAACGCGGATGCGGCTATCGAGCGGCTGGCCGTGGGTGACGCCATCGCCCAGGTCTGGACGCTGGTTGATGCACTCAACGGCTACATCACCGAGCAGGAGCCGTGGGCCCTGGCCAAGAACGAGGACTCCCGTGAGCGTCTCGGCACCGTGCTGTACACCGTGACGGAGGGACTGCGCGCGCTCGCCGTCCTGCTGTCGCCGGTCACGCCGAAGGCGACAGAAATCCTGTGGGAGTCGCTGGGTGTCACCGATGCACTCGGAACCCTGGATGCACAGCCCATCCGCGACGCCGGACGCTGGGGCCAGCTGCCCGAGGGCGTCACGGTGAGCGTGCCAGCCCCGTTGTTCCCCCGCATCGACGAGAGCGCGTAGGCGCGACCGTGACCGCACAGCCCGACGCCGCCGCGCCGATCAGGGAGCGGACGGCGGAGGGTCGTAAGAACCTCAGCTACCCGCCGCTACCGGAGCCGCTGCCCGTCCCCGTTTTTGACAACCACACGCACATTGAGTTCGCCGACGGCGAGTCACCGCTTGACCCGGCTGACCAGCTGGACCGTGCCGTCGCTGTGGGCGTGCGGGGCATCGTGCAGGTGGGGACAGACCTGGCCACCTCCCGCTGGGGTGCGGCGCTGGCGGCCAGGGACGCCAGGGTGCTCTCGGCCGTGGCGATCCACCCCAACGACACCCCTGAGCTTGCCGCAGCCGGGACACTTGACGAGGCGATCGCTGAGCTGTCTGAGCTCGCTGGTCAGCCGCGAGTACGGGCTGTCGGCGAGACGGGGCTCGACTTCTTCCGGACGGGAGAGGACGGCCGCGACGCCCAGGTGTACGCCTTTGAGGAGCACATCCGCATCGCGAAGGAGCGGGGTGTTGCGCTGCAGATCCACGACCGCGACGCCCACGCCGAGGTGGTGGCCACCCTGCTGAGGGTTGGTGCCCCCGAGCGGACCGTGTTCCACTGCTTCTCCGGCGATACCGAGCTCGCGGCGCTGTGCGTTCAGCACGGCTGGTTTGTCTCCGTCGCCGGAACCGTCACGTTCAAGAATGCGGCCCCGCTGCGTGAGGCCATCGCGACGGTTCCGACCGAGCTGCTCCTGGTTGAGACGGACGCGCCCTTCCTGACGCCGACGCCGTTCCGCGGCCGGCCCAACGCGCCGTACCTGCTGCCGCACACGGTGCGGTTCCTGGCCGAGCAGCGCGGCCTGGACGTGGCCGATCTTGCCGACGTCCTCAACACCACAACTGAAACCGTGTACGGACGCTGGTCCGACGACATCCCCGACGGCCCCGCCTCGGGAGAGGGAGCAGCATGAGCACCGTCAACCTGCTTGGCGCAACGGAGATCCGCCGACTGGCCGCGGAGCTTGACGTCACCCCAACCAAAAAGTGGGGACAGAACTTTGTGGTTGACCACAACACGGTGCGCCGTATTGTGCAGATCGCCGGCGTTCAGCCGGGTGAGAACGTTGTTGAGGTGGGGCCAGGCCTCGGCTCGCTGACCCTCGGCATCCTGGAGGCCGGAGCGCACGTCACCGCCGTGGAGATTGACCCGCGACTGGCCGCGCGTCTGGCGCAGACCGTGGCCGAGCGGGCCCCGGAGTCAGAGATCACCGTTGTTCCGGCCGACGCTCTGGAGATCACCGAGCTGGAGCGTGCCCCGCACCGGTTGGTGGCCAACCTGCCGTACAACGTGTCCGTTCCCGTCCTGCTTCACTTCCTTGAGCACTTCCCGGGCCTGCAGGCCGGGGTGGTCATGGTGCAGGCCGAGGTGGGTCACCGCCTGGCCGCGACCCCGGGGTCAAAGATTTACGGCAGCCCCAGTGTGAAGGCGTCCTGGTACGGCCAGTGGCGTCTGGTTGGTCAGGTCAGCCGGCAGATTTTCTGGCCGGTCCCCAACGTTGACAGTGTTCTTGTGGGCTTTGAGCGTGCCGACACTCTTCCCGGCACGGAGGAGGAGCGGCTGGCCACGTTCCGCATTGTTGACCTGGCGTTCCAGCAGCGTCGCAAGATGCTGCGCGGGGCGCTGTCACCGCTGTTCGGGTCGGGAGCCGCAGCGTCGGCCGTGCTTGAAGCCGCCGGGGTCTCGCCGGAGGCCAGGGGCGAGGCGCTTGAGATGGACGACTTCCTGCGCATCGCTCGCGCCTCCGCGTAGCGCCAGCTCGCCCCTCGGCCTGACGCCCGGCACGCGCGTTCGGCGCACATGCCGCGCTGGTCTAGCATTTAATCCATGACCCCCGTGCCACAGCCCCGCATCGCGCGGGCGAGCGCGCCCGGGAAGATCAACGTGTTCCTTGGTGTGGGCGCGGTCATGGACGACGGCTACCACGAGGTAGCGACGGCGTATCAGGCTCTTGCCCTTGGCGATACCGTGACCGCTCGCGCGGCTGACGGTTTTGTCATGACGGCGACCAACCCGATAACGGGCGAGCAGGTCCCCGTCCCCGCTGACGCACTGAGCCTGCGTGCGGCGAAGGCCCTCGCGCGGCGCACCCGCTTCCGTGGCGGTGTGCACCTGCACGTCGACAAGCAGCTTCCG
This sequence comes from Mycetocola sp., assembly GCA_052103915.1. Classification (GTDB taxonomy): domain Bacteria; phylum Actinomycetota; class Actinomycetes; order Actinomycetales; family Microbacteriaceae; genus Mycetocola_B. The sequence continues at coordinate 3,758 of JBQELM010000040.1, forward strand.
GTGTCCGGTGGGATGGGTGGTGGCTCAGCCAACGCTGCCGCCGCGTTGCTGGCCTGCCAGGAGCTGTGGGGCGTTGAACTGACGAAGGACAAGCTATCTGCTCTCGCCGCCCGTATTGGCGCGGATGTGCCGTTTGCCCTGCGCGGCGGTTCAGCGGTGGGGACCGGTCGAGGTGATCAGCTGTCGCCTGCGCTGGCGACCGGCGTGTTCCACTGGGTTGTTGTCCTCTGCACGAACGGCATTTCCACGGTGACCGCCTACCGGGCGCTGGATGAGCACAGGGAACGTCACGCACAGGACATTGTGCCGACGTCACAGACTCCCCGTGTTCCTGTTGAGGTGCTGCATGCGATCCGTGCCGGTGATCCGCACCAGTTGGCCGAGTCGATGCACAACGACTTGCAGGCCGCTGTCCTTGGTCTGCGTCCCGACCTGTCCGCCGTGATCGAGCGTGGCGAGTTGGCGGGTGCCCTGGCCGGCATGGTTGTGGGCTCTGGTCCCAGCGTTGCGTTCCTTGTGGCCGATGCCGAGCACGCCTACGACGTCGCCGAGCAGTTGCAGGCCAAGGGGCACAGTTCGTACACCGTCACCAGCCCGGTGGCCGGTGCTCGGCTGCTTCCGGTGTGATGAGTGGGGTGCACGACCCTGAGGTGGTGTCCACTGTCCGCGGGCAACAGACATCGCGGCGGATCACCGGCGCTGTTCTAAGCGCGGTGGGTGGTGGCATCGCCGGGGTCCTGGCCAAGTTCGCCGACGGGGCCGGAACCTGGGCCGCTGACCTGACGTCGTATCTGGCGATCTGGGTGGTCGCGGTCGCGCTGATCGGTGCGTACGCTCCAACCGCCACTCAGGCCGCCGTCCGATCGGTCGCTGCCGCGGTCACCATGTGTGCCGGCTACTACGCCATCACGGCGTTCGTTTTGCACTACCCGGTGGGGCGGGAGGCCGCGGTGTGGCTTGTGCTCGCGGTCACGGCCGTGCCGGTGTGCGCGGCTCTGATCTGCCGGGCACGCTCGGCCGACCGCTGGTGGTCGGCAATCCTGATCGGGCTTTGTGCTGCGCTCTGTGTCTCCGACGGTGCGGTGTCCCGGGTCGTGATGATGCTGACGGAGGATACGTCTGCCACGTTTGATGCGTCGGTTCGGCCGGTCCAAGCGGTGGTGTCGCTGCTGGGTGTTGTGGTCATTGTTGGGTGTGTGCCACGGAGCTGGCGGAACCGGGTCGGCGCGGCGCTGGTGGCCGGTGTTGCCGGGGTAGTGGCGCTTCCCGTTGTTGCCGAGCTGCGGAGTCTGATCGGGGTCTAGCCCGGACCCTGGTCGGGGTGCAGCCCGGCGGCTGATCGGGGTGTTGCCGGTCGGCACCTAAACTGTGGGTGATGGCTCATCTTCTTGGCGCTGAGGCGCTCCACCTGGAATTCCCCACGCGTGTGATCTTTGATCGTGTAACGCTTGGCATCAACGACGGCGACCGGATCGGCATTGTTGGCCGCAACGGTGACGGCAAGTCGACCCTGCTTCGGTTGCTCATCGGCAAGATTGAGCCGGACTCCGGTCGGGTGACCCGCCGTGGTGGTGTGCGGATCGGCATGCTTGACCAGAGTGACGCCATCAACGAGAACGTCACCGTCGCCGAGTCGGTTGTGGGGGACAGGCCGGAGCACGAGTGGGCGGGCGACGCCCGCGTTCGCGATGTCATCTCCGGTCTGCTTGGCGATGTGCCGTGGGAGGCGCCGCTGTCCGAGTTGTCGGGTGGTCAGCAGCGTCGTGTGGCGCTGGCGACCCTGCTTGTGCACGACTGGGACGTGCTGTTCCTTGACGAGCCGACCAACCACCTGGACGTGGAGGGCATCGCCTGGTTGGCCGCCCACCTCAACAGCCGCTGGTCAAAGAACTCCGGCGCTGTTGCTGTTGTGACCCACGACCGCTGGTTCCTTGACGCGGTGTGCACCGACACCTGGGAGGTGCACGACCGCATTGTTGAGCCGTTTGAGGGCGGCTATGCGGCCTACATTCTGCAGCGGGTTGAGCGTGACCGGATGGCGGCGGCGACCGAGTCGAAGCGGCAGAACCTGATGCGCAAGGAGCTGGCCTGGCTGCGACGCGGTGCTCCCGCGCGCACTTCGAAGCCCAAGTTCCGTATTGAGGCGGCGACGCAGCTCATTGAGAACGAGCCGGAGCCGCGCAACAGGGTTCAGCTGACCCAGCTGGCGACGTCGCGTCTGGGTAAGGACGTGGTTGACCTGCTTGATGTGGGTGTGACGTTTGGCGACCGCGAGGTTCTGCGCGACGTGGAGTGGCGGATTGCCCCCGGTGAGCGCACCGGCATCCTCGGCGTGAACGGCGCGGGTAAGTCGACCCTGTTGAAGCTGATTGCCGGTGACCTTGAGCCCACATCTGGTCGAGTAAAGCGCGGCAAGACGGTTCGGGTTGCCTGGCTGAGTCAGCAGCTGACCGAGCTGGACGACCTGGCCGGTGACAGGGTTCGTGAGGTCATCGGTCGGCTGCGCAGCAGCTACGTGTCCGGTGGTGCTGAGCTGACGCCCGGTCAGCTGCTTGAGCGGCTGGGGTTTTCCTCCGCCCAGCTGTCCACTCGGATTGGTGAGCTGTCCGGCGGTCAGCGCCGCCGCCTTCAGCTGTTGCTGATCCTGCTTGATGAGCCGAATGTTCTCATTCTTGACGAACCGAGCATATCGGAGGCGGGTTGGGCTTGTCCCTTGAGTTTACTGGCTTCGCGGCCTCGACGGAAGCCTCGGAGCCTATGTGCCTCGACCTCGGCCACGATACGTCATACATGTTCCTTGCCACGGAGGACCGTGGCGGACCGGACGACACAGAACAGGAGTGCGCGATGACGCTCACTGATCAGCAGACCGTAATGGAGCCTGCCTCGCCAGACCTCAGCATCACGATCCGTGACTGCAACAGCATCGAGGAGGGCGTTATCACCCTGCGTGAAGGATCGCTCAACATCAAGTACGGGCCCAACGGCATCGGGAAGAGCACCATCGCGCGCGCGCTCACGCTGCGCACGCAAGGCGATGGAATCCTTGACGAACTCACCCCCTTCAAATATAAGGCGGTGAAGGACGGCCCTAGGCCCACGGTTGAAGGCGCGGACAGCATTCAGAGTGTCATGACATTCAACGACGACTATGTATCGCAGTTCGTCTTCCAACGTGACGAGGTGTTGAAGAACAGCTTCGAGATCTTCATCAACACAGAGGAGTTCCGAGAGGGACTTATCCAGATCGAATCCAATTTCGAGGCATTGAAGCAGACTTTTGCGGACGAGCCAGAGTTTAACGAAGCTATCGCGGGATTCACGGAGCTCCGCGATGCCTTCAACGTCACCAAGACTGGCGCGATCGCGAAGACCAGTAAAGGGTTCAAGGGACTCAGCGTCGGGGGGAAGCTCGCGCATATCCCCGAACAGTTGCAACGCTACGAAGGATTCCTGCATAGTGACGACCCAGCTGGTTGGATCACCTGGCAGACGAAGGGCAAAGCGTACCTGGACCTTTCGGACAACTGCCCCTTCTGCTCCACTCCGAGCGTAGACAAGGTGACTGCTGCAAAGGTCTCGGAGGAGTACGACTCCGCTGCCGTCCGAAACATGAGTCAACTCCGAAACGTCATCGATCGGCTGGGGCGGTACCTCTCCGAGCGTGATCTTGAGACTCTTGAGGAACTGACTACCTCGATCACGGGGCTCGCCCCTGAACAGGAGTCTTTCGTTGTGACTCTTCGCAGTCAGATTGAGACGTTGCTGACCAAACTCTCAGCAGTCAAGAATCTCTCGTTCCATGCACTCAAGGACGAAGAGAACATCGCCGAAATACTTAGCAGCCTAAAGATCGAACTCAAGTATCTTCCGGCGCTAGACTCCGAAGCAACGCAATCCGTCGTGCAACTCATGAACGGGAAGTTGGGTGACGTAGCATCTCAGATCGATGACATTCGGCGGCGCGTGGGTGAACAGAAGTCACGTGTTGGAAAGCTGATACGGGCTAACCAGAACGCGATCAACACATTCCTGAAGTCAGCAGGCTATCGGTACACAGTTCGGATCGAGCCCCGCGATGACACGTATCGGATGCTACTCGAACACCAAGATGCTCCAGGTCATTTGGAAGCCGCGGCGACTCATCTCAGTTATGGCGAGAAGAACGCTTTCGCGATGGTTCTATTCATGCACGATGTTCAACATAAGCAGCCCGGATTGGTCGTTCTGGACGATCCCGTCTCCAGCTTCGACAAGACAAAGAAGTTTGCGATCCTGCATCAGCTCTTCCACGGGAAGAACAGTCTCCGAGGGATCACATCTCTCCTGCTCACTCACGACATCGAGCCTGCCGTGGACATCGTGCGGACTACCGGTCAGTTCGTTGCCACGAAGCCTGTGGTTCACTTCCTGAGCGGGCGTTCAGGCGTCTTGTCGGAGAAGATCATTCGGCCGACTGACATTCAGACCTTCTCGCAGGTTTGTGACGACAACATCCGATCCGCCACGGATCAGGTCGTTCAGTGCATCTACTTGCGTCGGCGTTTCGAGGTGCATGGGGCGCGCGACGAAGCATATGAATTGTTGTCGAGTGCGCTCCATGCCCGCGAACTACCGACCCGAAAACTTGATACTGGGGAGCAGATTCCGCTCGGTGACGAGGAGGTCGAGGAGGCGCTGAGACAAGTCAAGGAGCACATTGCCGATTTTGACTATGACCAGTTGGTTGCCGAGCTAAGGGTGCCTGGTGCTCTCCGCGCTCGTTTCGATGCGACGACCGTGGGATATGAAAAGGTGCAACTCTTCAGAATCATGCTTGCATTGAGTCCGCACTCGCTGGGCGGAGACGAGGTCTTCACAAAGTTCGTGAACGAGACCTACCACATCGAGAACGAGTATGTGATGCAGCTCAATCCGCGCGAATTTGATGCAGTTCCAGAGTTCGTCATCGCAGCGTGCGCTGAGTTGGTCGCTAGGTCAGAGGCGGCGTAAGCAACGTATGGCACATCTGTTAGGGACCGAGGCTCTGCACCTGGAATACCCCACTCGGGTCGTATTCGACTCGGTGACGATCGGCGTAAACGAGGGCGATCGCATCGGGATCGTTGGCCGCAACGGTGATGGTAAGTCCAGCCTGCTCGGGATGCTGTCGGGCCGCATTGAACCCGACTCGGGCCGCGTCACCCGACGCGGCGGGGTGACGATGGGCGTGCTCGACCAAGCGGACACGCTGGACGACGCCTCCACTGTTGGGCACGCGATCGTCGGCGACCGGCCTGAGCATGAGTGGGCGGGCGATGCGAAGGTGCGTGACGTAATCTCTGGCCTCGTCTCCGACCTACCCTGGGATGCGCGGATCGGAACACTCTCCGGTGGCCAGCGCCGCCGGGTCGCCCTGGCCACGCTGCTGACTGGCGAATGGGACGTTGTTGCGCTGGACGAGCCGACGAACCATCTCGACGTCGAAGGCATCACCTGGCTTGCCGAGCATCTGCGCTCACGGTGGGCGAAGAACGCGGGCGGGCTGCTCATTGTGACTCACGACCGCTGGTTCCTCGATGAAGTCGCCACAGTTACCTGGGAGGTTCACGACCGGATCGTGGAGCCCTTCGAGGGTGGCTACGCGGCCTATGTGCTCCAGCGGGTCGAGCGTGACCGGCAGGCTGCGGCGGTCGAGGCCAAGCGGCAGAACCTGATGAAGAAGGAACTGGCCTGGTTGCGTCGTGGAGCGCCGGCCCGCACGTCCAAACCGAAGTTCCGTATCGAGGCGGCGAACCAGCTCATTGAGGACGTGCCGCAGTTGCGCGACCGGATCGAGCTGAACCGGCTTGCCGTTGCCCGGCTCGGCAAGGAGGTGATCGACCTGCTCGACGCGGGTGTCTCGTTCGATGGTCGCGAGGTGTTACGCGGTATCGAGTGGCGCATCGCGCCCGGTGAGCGTGCGGCGATCCTCGGGGCCAACGGTGCGGGAAAGTCCACTCTGTTGGGCCTCATCGCGGGAACGGTCGAGGCTACGGCAGGGCGGGTCAAGCGAGGCAAAACCGTCAAGCTTGGAGTCCTCGATCAGCAGTTCCGTGAAATGGAGGAGATCGCAGACGACCGGGTGAGGGACGTACTCGCCCGAGCTAAGACGAGCTATGTCATCGACGGCAAGGAACTCAGCCCCGCGCAGCTCCTCGAACGTCTAGGCTTCTCACGCGAGCACCTATCAGCCCGTGTCGGAGAACTATCCGGCGGGCAGAAGCGGCGACTTCAACTGCTTCTTGTGCTGCTCTCAGAACCAAACCTGATCGTTCTAGATGAGCCTTCGAACGACGTGGATACGGATATGCTCGCTGCGATGGAGGACCTGTTCGACTCCTGGCCGGGCACGCTCATCGTGGTCAGCCATGACCGCTACCTCGTGGAACGGATCACAGACCAGCAGTACGCGATTTTCGACGGACGGCTGCGCCATCTCCCCGGCGGGATGGACGAGTATCTGCGACTACGAACGGCGGAGGCAGAGTCGTCCGCTGGCGCTAGCAGCGAGCCGGGCTCAGCGTCTAGGGAAGTCCCGTCACAGCTATCCGGTGCGGAAGAACGCTCCGCCCGGAAGGAACTCAGCGCGACCGAGCGCAAGCTGGAACGACTGAGTGAACGTATCGCAAACATCCACCTGCGTATGGCTGAACACGATCAGGGCGACTACGCGGGTCTGAATCGGTTGAATGATGAGGTGCGCGAAGCCGAGGAAGAGAAAGCAGCGCTGGAGGAACGGTGGTTCGAGCTCTCAGACCTCATCGGTTGAACGATCTGAACTGCGCGCCTGAGATCGCTCTAAGCCTCCATCAGTGCCGGTGTCGAATCGCTTGTTGCGCGAGCATGGCGACGCTTGACCTCCTCGCGTATGCGTGCGCGAACTAACAGGATCAGGCTGACGGGTCCCATGATGATGAGCTTCATCGTGTTCCACAGACACAGTAGAACCAAGAGGTTGAGCCATCCGGGGCCGCCGTCTGCGATGAGGGTGGTGAAGGTGCTCGCGGCCAGGAGGTAGGGCACGG
>JBQELM010000041.1:0-4237 GCA_052103915.1 Mycetocola sp.
CAGAGAGTAGGGAGAACCGTCAGTGAGTAAAGACCCCGGTCAGGCACCGACGAGGACCACCGTCGTCCCTGCCCACACCCTGCTGGTCGGCTGCGGCCGGGTGGGGATCGCACTGTCTGAACGGTTGACCCAGCGCGGAGGAACCGTGACGGCGATCCGGCGTCATGTCGACACGTTGCCGAGTACCGTGACGGGGCTCGCGATTGATCTGTCCGCCCCCGTGCCGGAACCGCTGCCCGCCGTTGATGCCATGGTCATCACGATCACGCCGTCCATCGGCGGAACCGGAACGCCCCCGGGCTACCTGCGCGCACTCGAAAACCTGGCCGAGGCATTGCCATCGCGTCCCGCCCGCACAATCTTTGTCTCCTCCACCGGGGTTTTTGAAGGGAAGGACAGGGGCTTCCCACTCACCGAGTCCGACCGGCCCCACCCGGCCACACCGCGGGGACTACTGCTCCGCGCAGGAGAAGAGAAAGCTCATAACCTGTTTGGTGCCTCCATCGTTCGCCCGGCGGGAATCTACGGTCCCGGTCGCGACCGCCTGCTCCGCCTGGTGTCCGCGGCAACGGCTGTACCCTACACCCAGCGGACCAACCGGATTCACGAGTGGGACCTGGTGTCCGCGCTCGAGCTGATGCTCACCCTCCCTGTTGCGCCCCCGCTTCTGCACGCGGTGGACTCGGCTCCGGCACCTCTCGGGGACGTTGTCACGTTCATCGCGGGGGAGCTGGGTGTGGCGCCACCGCCAGCCGCGACGGCCGAGCCGTCAGGCACGGTGTTTGACGGGACGCTGCTGCGGGGACTCCTGGGGAACCTGCGTTACCCGGGCTACGTTGACGGCTATCGCGAACTCTGCGCGCAGTGGTCAACTCCGCAGTGAGACCGTGCGCGCGTGCATCAGCTTGCGGTTCGCCCGTACCCCGGTATCTGATCGACGTCGTGTGTGAGCCGGTGTTCCGGGCTCAGGCTGGCTGGCGGGCAGCGCTCGAGCCGGCCTACGTTCCGCGTTCAGGCTGGCTGGCTGGCAGCGCTCGAGCCGGCCTACGTTACACGCTCAGGCCGGCTGGCGAGTAGCGCTCAGAATGGCGTCGAGCAGCCCGGGGAAGCGAGCGTTCAGGTCGTCGCAACGCAGTGAGTTGAGGATCGCCGTGCCGCGGTAATTCTGCTCAATCACCCCGGCCGTACGCAGCACACGGAAGTGGTGAGTTGAGGTGGACTTGCTGACCGGAAGCTCAAACGCAATGCACGCCTGATCGTCATGACCGGTCGCCAGCTGAAGCACAATGCTGCGGCGAACGGGGTCCCCGAGCGCGGCAAGGACCGCGTCGAGGTCAAGCTCGTCGCGGTCGGGGTGCTCCAGGGTTCGCATGCAACCATTCTTCCTGATTGACGGCTCCGATGCTGACCGGTCGGAGCAGACACGCTGTTAGTACGCTTTCTATCGTACTATGATCATCGTCGTACTACGAGGGGCATTGCACGCACCCTCACCTCAACCGTCAATGGAGTAGCTGTGCCACGTCTTTTTGATCCGATCACCCTGCGCAACACCACCGTGCCCAACCGCATCTGGATGTCACCGATGTGCATGTACAGCGCGGCGGAGTCGGGTGAGCTGATCGGTCAGCCGACCGACTTCCACCTGGGCCACTACGCGGCCCGCGCCGCGGGAGGCGCCGGTCTTGTCATGCTGGAGGCCACCGGCGTGAGCCCCGAAGCCCGCATCTCGCCGTACGACCTTGGGCTGTGGGACGACGCCCAGATCCCCGCATTTAGTCGACTTTCTGCAGCGATTGCCCGTGAGGGTGCCGTGCCCGCGATCCAGCTGGCGCACGCCGGACGCAAGGCCGCCATCGACCGGCCACAGCGTCGGGGAGCCCCGCTGGCCGGAACCGAGCTGGCCTGGCAGACGCTGGCACCCAGCGCGCTCGCTTTCCCCGGCTACGCCGAGCCGTCCGCGCTGAGCCGCGAGCAGATCGCCCAGGTTGTCCAGCAGTTCGCCGACGCTGCCCGGCGCGCGGATGCGGCCGGCTTTGTGGTGGCAGAGGTCCACGCCGCCCACGGCTACCTGCTGCACCAGTTCCTGTCCCCGCTGTCCAACACCCGCACCGACGAGTTCGGTGGCAGCTTTGAGAACCGGATCCGACTGGTGGTTCAGGTCATCGATGCTGTTCGTGCGGCGTGGCCGGAGGACCGCCCCGTTCTGCTTCGCATCTCAAGCACCGACTGGGTGGAGGAAAACCCCGAGGACCAGCGCGAGGCCTGGACGGTTGAGCAGAGCACCCGGCTCGCGCGGATCGCGGCAGAGCACGGCGTCGACCTGGTTGACGTGTCCAGTGGCGGAAACGACCGCGTCGCCATCCCGGATGCCATCGACTACCAGACGGCACTCGCCGCACGCGTCCGCGCGGGTGCCGGTGTTCCGGTTGGTGCAGTTGGTCGCATCACCGATGCGGAGCAGGCACAGGCGCTGCTCACTGACGGCCACGCCGACGTTGTGCTGCTCGGACGGGCGCTCCTGGCCAACCCGTCCTGGCCCAACGATGCCGCCCGCGAGCTGGGTGCCGCACCGCGCTACCTGGACCAGTACGCCTACGCGCTGTAGCGTGTACGCCCCCTGAATGCCCGCCACTACGGTTGCTGCCAACCGCATCAACCGGCCCCAATCCACCGATAACCGCCGCCTCGCGTGGCGGAGATGAGGAGTGCACGATGAAGGTTTTCCAGATCGGAGCGGCGGGAGGCGTTGGGCTCCCCCTGGCGCGACTCCTGACCGAGGCGGGCGACAGCGTGACGGGCATGCACCGCCGCCCGGAGCAGGCACAGAGCATCACGCAGAGCGGCGCGACCGCGGTTGTGGGCGACCTGATCGCTGCCAGTGTTGACGAGCTCGCGTCGCTTTTTGCCGGTCACGACGCGGTGGTCTTCTCTGCCGGGGCGCACGGCACCGGCCAGGACAAGACAACCCTGATTGATGGCGAGGGCCTGGTGAAGGCCGCTGCCGCTGCCGAGCAGGCCGGAGTGCAGCGGTTTGTTCTGGTCTCCGCGTTCCCCGACGCGGGCCGCGACGCCCAGCCGAACGAGGGGTTTGAGCACTACATGCGGGTCAAGAAGTCCGCCGACGTGCACCTGGTCGGCACCGACCTTGACTGGCTGATCGTGCGACCGGGAACGCTGCGCGACGAGCCGGGTGATGGACTGGTGACGGCGGGCCTCGCCATCGAGTACGGGGACGTTCGCCGGGAGAACGTTGCCGCGTTCATCGCCGCTGCCCTGCACTCCGACCAGCTGCACCGCGTTGTGATTGAGCTGACCGACGGCGTCACCCCCGCCGCGGACGCCGTCCGAGCCGTGGCCGACTCGACCGGCCCGCGCCGCGACTAGTCACACAGCACTCGCCGCCGAGGACCCGTGTCCCCGGCGGCGAGCGCTGTGCGGGGACCGCGGGGACCGCGGCGCTCGCGTTGCCAGCTACGATCAAGTGGGGGTCACAAGCGAGAGGACATCGGATGATCATCCGTGAGCTGCTGGACGACGCCGAGTTGGGGCTTGCCGTCATCGCCGCCGCCCCTGACGCCCTGGAGCGCACGGTTCGCTCCTCCTACATCACGGACCTGCCCGACCCGTCGCGGTTCCTGTCGGCCGGTGACGTTGTTCTCACCAGCGGTCAGTGGATCCACCGTGACGGCGGAACGGAGAGCTTCATCAACGCGCTGGCGCGGCAGAATGTCGCGGCGCTGATCATCGGAACAATTGATATTGGTGTGGTGCCAAGCGAGGTCATCACCCTGTGCCGGGAGCAGGGCCTGACCCTGCTGACGATTGCGTCCGGCGTCTCCTTCCGCTCGGTTGCGGCCAAGGTGGACAGCGCGGACCTAGGCTCTCTGGCCGACGCCGCCGCGGTGAACGCCGAGTTTGGCCGCCGGGTGTCCGAGGCCGTGTCCCGTGGGGGGAGCGTGCCGGAACTGATCGAGCTGTACGCCGAGGTCACCGGCACCCAGGGCTGGGTTGTTGACGGTGTGGGAACCCTCATCGCGCACGTCGGCGTCGCGCCGGACCCCGCCCTGATTGCCCGGGTCTGGAACACCGTCGGCCGTGCCGACCAGAACCGTATTGTGGTGCGCGACATCGGATCAGACCCGGCAGAGGCCCCCGTGCTCGCCGTCCGAATCGGCAACTCGGCCAGGGCCGGATTTTTTGCCTACCCCCGGGGCGAGGAGGCGGCGCTTCCGCT